>REDX01000055.1 GCA_007695355.1 Planctomycetota bacterium | reverse complement strand
ATCAGTGGAACTCACGCTTGGTGGGTATGAATTGGAGTCGTTTGGTGTCGGATTCGGAAATACGGGCAATAACCTTTGACCGTAAGGGAAATCTTCTGCTTTACGGTTGGTCGGACGGCGGCAACTCGGTTTTGGAATGGGCGCCCTACGACCTGAAGACCGCCGTGCGCCGTGCGGGAGAAGCCGAGACCGGGCGCAAAACGGGGTTGGGCTTTAGCACCTGGGGAGCGAATGTCGGTTCATTTGCCCATATTATTCGCATGGATCCACACACCGGAGCGCCATTGGCAAAGGCCAATTTTATCGCTTATCTGGCGCGAGAAAATAAACCCAGTTCCGTGAGAATTGACACCATTGATGCGGCGGTAGATGACTCGGTGCTGCTTTCGGGGTCCTCAGCCTATGGCTTGATTGAAACCGGCAGCACCAAGGTGAATACTCTGGATCACGAGAAGGGGGACTATATCGGTCGCGAATTCGTGGCCGTTCTCAATGAATCTCTATCCAATATTCGTTTTTCCTCTGCCGTGCCAGGGGCGGCACAGGTGCCCTTGCAGCGCTACTCGGGAAATCGTGAAGGGTCTTTTGCCGTCGCTTCGTCCCGGGTGGGCAATAAAACGCGCGTAGTTTTTGTCGGCGGCGCCCGGGAAAACGATGCCTTCAAACCAGTCAATAACGCCCAGCGTCGCTTTGGCGGCGGAGATTTGGATGGGCTGTATATCGTCCTGGAAATGGACACCTTAGAAAGTGAGATGCTCGGTGACGAAAGGCCCGGCAAGGCCTTGACCGCTGCTGGAGTTCCCGAGGAGGGCGAAGGCCGCGAGGTGTCGGGGGAATATAAAGTAAGCGCTGGCATGAATCGCGACTTCAGCCTGATCGTCTTGCGTGACGGCGGCCACCGCAAGTGGCCAACGATGTATATGGCGCGGCCGCAAGGTGAGGGCCGTGTGCGTGACGGTAGTAGCGGTAAGTTTGTACTGCACGGCGCCTCTGACAGCGTTGAAATGGGCGGTGCCCTGCGAGCCCGGGAAATGCGTCTGGGGGGACATTTGGGCAGTATGAAGGACGACGATTTTCATTACCCCGAGATCACCATTGAAATTACGGTAAACAGCGCCAATGAAGCCACGGCCAAAATTTCCTACCAGGGCAATACGGTGACACGTCAGGGGGCCTTTGCCGCCCGTCCGTCGCGCCCAGTGGGCCGGGGGATTCACATGAGCGCAGTCTTTGAAGTGACCAAGCAAGAACTGGGACTGGCCGAGGGACGAGAAGACGCCCGGGATCCCATTTACCTGGAAATCTGGGCGCCAGGCCGACCGTAAGCGTTGCCGGTGTTCGAAAAGCACTTATCAAGTGCACTGCGTTAATAGCTCTGGTGATGGGCTTGTTGGCGGCGGTGTAACAGCATTGCGCCGTTGTGCTTCACGGGGATGGTGCTCAGGCATTGGTTTCCATTGTCTTTGGCGCGGTCCTGGCTTCCCAGTCACATGATGATTTGGGTAAGCCAAGGTCTGTTTATCGGAGGATATCGCGACCAAAACCGCGGACATAGGACTGCTGTACCTGATAGCGGCTTTGTGAACCATACAAGGCGCGCCATAAGCGCAGACTGCAGGCTTCTACAGCCTGCGCCGAACCATGTCGTGGCTTGAACACGCAAAAAGCTCCGTTGTAGCGTTGCCAATGACGATGAAGTAGGCGGTCTTCCTTAATCAATTGGGCAAAGCGTGGTGTGCCGGGAAAGGGCACGCTAATGGTTACTTCGCCTAAATGAGCGCCGGTATCGTGCCAAAAATCACCTACCAGATCATCCACATCAACGACATCCTGATCGTGTCCCAAGGTAAAGGTAACCAGCACCGAAATGCCCATGGTTTCGAGTTCGCGTATTGCTTGGCGCAATAGGGGGTCATTGAGCTCACGCGCTAGTGCGGCCTTATAACCGCAGATGAGATACAGCTGACGAAGTCCAGCTTGCTGCCAGCGATGGCCGCGGGAATTGTTCAGAGTTTTGAGCACTTGTGGATAGACGGCGGCGGTGAAAAATTTACCAATACGCTGTCGCTCAAGGGCGTCGTGAAATTGCTCGGCCCAAGCCACATCAGCAGGGTCATCATGCAATAAGTTTTCATCGGCGAGAAAGACCGCCGGATGCTGAGTATGGGCACAATCTTCAATAACCTGAGCCACCGCTTTGCGCTGAATGCGGCAACCGTTAACGGTGGGCACCACGCAAAAAGCGCAGTGTCGATCGCAGCCACGAGCAGTTTGCAAGACGTCGATACGGAGGGTTTTTTTGCCGGCAAAAATCTCGCGTCGCGGCTGGGCAAAGAGGGCCACGGGGTCTTGCTGGTAGCGCGGGGCCAAGCGCTGCCGGCGCAGGTCAGCAAGTATTTGCGGCCACAATCCTTCCACCGGTCCACAGACCACAGCATCGGCATGCGGAGCAACGTCCTCAGGAATGGCTGAGGGATGAATGCCACCAGCAATCACCGGGATGCCCTGGCCACGCCAGTGATCGGCAATGGCATAGGCACGAGTGGCTTGCGGGGTAAAAAATCCCAAGCAGATCGCATCGGGAGCATGCTTGAGTGGGGCGCAGGCGTCTTCGTCGTGATCGTCGACAAAGCTGGTCGTAATCCCTTCCGGCAGGGCGCCCATAGCGGTAGGAAGGCCCAAGCTGGTCATGCGCAAAGCGCCCACTTCATGGGCACTCAGGGTGTCGAGAAGGCTGGGCTGGGCCTCCAACAATTTGTCCCAGCGGGGGTAGATAAAGTGAAGGTGCACGCCTATATGCTAGACTGGCTATTCTGAGGCGACAAGCCATGATTGGGTGAGCGTCCACAACCAACCAATCCTGATGAGAGGGCACATAATGCCGCAGCAGCATGTTCATCAGGAATTCAGCGATCACCCTGCATCAGCCCTGCCGCTTGCTCCGCCCCAGGCCAAGCCGGTATTGGTCACTGGGGCCACTGGCTATATTGGCGGTCGTCTGGTGCCGTGGTTGCTGGCCCGCGGTTGGCGGGTGCGGGTGGTGGTGCGCTCGCGGGAAAAAGTTTTGGCCCGACCCTGGGCTGATGACCCGCAGGTGGAAGTGCTGACCCTTGACCTTGCCGACCAAACCGCACTGACCGCCGCCATGCGCGGTTGCGGTGCCGCTTATTACTTAGTACATTCGATGATCTCGGCAGGGGCTGACTTTCACGATTTTGACCGCCGCCTGGCCGAGGGCTTTGCCGCTGCGGCGGCCAGCGCCGGGGTCGAGCGCATTATTTACCTGGGCGGTTTGGGCGAGGAGGGCTCCTCCCTCAGCGCCCATCTGGCATCGCGGCGGGCAGTGGAGCATGCATTGGCCGCTGGCTCTGTGCCCCTGACCGCCCTGCGCGCCGGGGTGATCCTCGGTAGTGGGTCGGCCTCCTTTGAAATCCTGCGCTATTTGGTGGAACGTTTGCCCTGTATGGTCACCCCGCGCTGGGTGCGCACCGAGTGTCAGCCGATTGCGGTGCGTAATGTGCTCTACGCTCTGTTGTCGTGTTTATCCACCCCCAAGACCATTGGTGCCACTCTGGACCTAGGCGGCCCCGATATTTTGACCTACCAGCAATTAATGCAGGTTATGGCCCGCGCCCTGGGTTTGCGGCCACGGTGGATTATTCCGGTGCCGATCTTGAGTCCGCGTTTGTCCTCGTGGTGGATTCATCTGGTGACCCCCATTGATCATCGTTTGGCCAGACCCCTGGCTGAGGGCCTGCGCAATCGGGTGGTGTGCGGCGATAATCGCGCCGCCGAGCTTATGCCGCAGCGCTTGTTGGGGGTGCAAGAGGCCATTGAGCTGGCCCTGCAGCGCACCCGTGGCGACCGCATTGAAACCCGCTGGAGCGATGCCGGCGCCATGCCCGGAGATCCGCAGTGGGCAGGGGGCACGGTATTGAGCGATACCCGTATGCGGCCCACCAGCGCCAGCGCCGCGGCGATATTTGCCAGCCTCTCACGCATTGGCGGTGAGCATGGCTGGTTTGCCACCGATTCGCTGTGGAAGGTCCGCGGCTTTCTCGATTCTCTGGTGGGCGGTCCCGGTTTGCGCCGCGGTCGTCGCGACCAGCAACGACTCTCCTT
>REDX01000101.1 GCA_007695355.1 Planctomycetota bacterium | reverse complement strand
GCGTCGTCCGCTGCTGGCTCCTAGCGAGGTAAGAAAAACCGACGGCCCTCGAAAATGTGATTTAAGCCAGCCATCGCTGCTGAGCATTGGGCCGCTTGGTTCCTAAGTCGGCTGCCTTGGCGCGATTATACCCGATCCGGTCGCAGGGATGTTTTGTTGTACTGGCCTGAGTGAGTCAGGTAGGACCCCACCATAACTTGTCACCGCTTTTGTCGCTTACCTATTTATTAGAAGCAATAGCGTATTTCCCTTTAATTCCGTAAAATAGATACTGCATGTCCCTTTCTGTGCGTAAAATAGATACTGCATGTCCCTTTCTGTGCGCTTTCTGTGCGATTGTGGGGGTGGCTTTGATCCACGCTGTCTGTGAACAGTATTATGGTTTGCATCGTGGACCAGAAATGCTAAAGCCTTGGCATGACGGAGGGAAGAGATGTCTGTCCAAGATTCCTGCTTCTCATTTTCAGTACGATATAACACTTTATTTGTGGTAAAATCATCATCATTCTGATGTTTTTGAAGTTACTGTGGAGGCATTCATGCGTATATCATCCTATATAATCGTTGTAATTTTATCGCTAATGTCTTTCGGGGGGTTTGTGCCCCCCTTATATTCCGAACAAAATGACAATGTGGTCATGGAAAACAAAATTGGAGCCATCTTTTCTCGTATGAACGACACTGTAATGGTTGTTTTCTATTCGAGGTATAAGAGTGCGGTCTTGGCAATGTGTCTCTATCATAATGGGGAGACATTTGTCCGCGTGAAACGTGATGTTGATCGCATCATAATATTTCAAAGTAGAGAGGGATATATTTCATTCAGAACCGTACGAACTGCAATTGGTTCAGCTATTGTCTATAGTCATATAGAAGATGGGTTAGAAACATTGCATGGCATTGACGAACTGCCGCTTGGTGTTTTTCCAGGTAATGGTGGCAGTGATTTTTTTGCGCGCTTTGATGTTCCCGAGTCAGTCAAGAGAATTTTTCCGAGAGGATATTGAGCTGAATAGGTTGGATGTTTCGATTCTCCGGGAAATCATTGAGTCAATTGAAAAAGAATCTGTGGATACGGAGGGGTCTAATTCTGTCGACGACATGCCAACGCTTAACGAGACGTCAGAAGTAGACACACTACCTCCTGAGGACCATTCGGAGCCCTAATCCCCGTTCCCGCGAGTTCACGCCCCCCGCTTTTCGCTTCGCGAGCGGGGGGGCGTCCACGCTCGCTGCTGGTAGTTTGAGGGTTGTTCCCGCGCCCTGGGCTGAGCACGCCCGCAGGTGGTTGGTGGTTCGGATGTTGGTTCCCCGTCCGTGCACATTAAGGATGTGCGCCTCTCAGCCCTCCCAGCTTCGCGGGTCCCCGCCTGCGGGCTCGTCGGTAGCCTCCGCTTGGCCGGCCTGCGATGTTCCGTTCTTTACCTCCCCCCACTGCGCACCCTCGCGCTGGTGCGCATGGGGCCTGCCCTCGCATGGGGCGCGCCCATTGTGGGGGTGGCTTTGATCCGCGCTGTCTGTGATCAATATTATGGTTTGCATCGTGGGCCAGAAATGCTAAAGCCTTGGCATGACGGAGGGGGGAGATGTCTGTCCTGGATTTCCAGTGCAAACTGGGGGACACGGAATTTAATGACCAATCAATTAACCTTCTGTTTGACGCTTGCGAAGAATGAATCTCATTAAGTATTTAGCGACATTTATTTCCGCTTCCCTTATGGCAGCAATAAGTCTTATCATTGGGTCTTATTTTTCATTAAATGAATTCTGGAATCCTGGCATTGTGCTTTTTTGGGCAATCACAGCAGTGATTATGCATAATAAAATACGACCATCATCGGAATAAGCAGGGACCAGAATTGTAGGTTTGTGACTCCTTGAAACCCATTAGGAGCCTTAAGTCCCCGCCCCCGCGTGTTCATCCCGAATGGGGTCTCGACCTGATACGGCGGATGGGGACGGGCTACGGTGGACGATGGAGACATGCAATTTTCTCCCGGGGAACCCTAATCCCCGCAATCGCTCGTTCATCCCGAACGCGGGCCCGGCCCCCCGCTTTTCGCTTCGCGAGCGGGGTCGGGCATGCGTTCATGGCGCGCCCACGCTCGCTGCTGGTAGTTCGTGCTAGGACGTTTTTACCGCTTGTCCGATCGCATTCCAGGGGCGGCATTTTCGGCCCAGCTTAGATCATATGGGCCAAGTTATCATTGGAATCCTATGACCACAGGAGCAGAGAAGGGTCTGTGTTGGGTTCCCATTTGGCCTGGGCTCTCATTCTCCATCGTTCAAGATCGATACCAAGAATCGTTGACCATTGGCGTGACCTATCATTTCTGAGGCCGGCCTTTGGTATCCATCTTTGGAATGAACGGCTGCGGTGGCTGCCCGCATGCTCCTTGCATGTTATGACGATGTGATCATACTGTGCATACACCGTGGAGACATGATCATGATCAAAACCTTGACCAAGCACGGCAATAGCCAGGCCCTGGTTCTGGATCGGGCGATTTTAGAGCTGATGGAAGTCTCCGAGGGCAGCCAGGTGAGCCTGCGGCTGGAGGGTAGGCGGCTGGTGGTTGAGCCGGTCGACGATCGGGCGGCGCTGGCCGCAGTGCCGGATCTTATCGCCAGCATTGCTGATCGGCATCGTCAGGCCTTTGTGAACCTTGCGAAATGACGGTGAGGGTATGGTGATCTTCCTCGACCGCGAGGCGGTACAACAGATCCATAATTATCTGGTGCGTGAATTCGGTGGCGCCAGCGATCTCCGCGATGCGGGCCTTTTGGAATCAGCGATTGAACAGTCCCGCGCCAGTTTTGGCGGCGAGTTGCTGCACCCCGATCTGGCCAGCCAGGCTGCGGCCTACCTCTATCACCTGTGCATGAACCATCCCTTTGTCGACGGCAATAAGCGCGTCGCCCTGGGCGCGGCCCTGGTGTTCATCGAACTCAATCACCATCGCTGCAGCGCCAGCACCCAAGAGCTTGAGGATCTCACCATGGCCGTGGCCTCGGGTACCGTGAACAAAGCGACGGTAGCGACCTTTTTCCGCAAGCATGGTTTAGGTCAAGCCGAGCACCCCTAAGAGCAGCGAGAGGCGACCATGGCGCAGACCGATCTGATGAACACTCTTGCCGAACTGGCCGCCGAGTTGGCGCGCCATGATGCGTTATACTATGCCCAAGCGACGCCGGAGATCGAGGACGCCGATTACGATGCCCTGCGCCGTCGCTATGATGAACTGGCCGATGAATTGGGCCTTGCTGAGGCCGATCGCTACACCAGTGGGGTGGGCGATGACCATGTCGACGGTTTTACCACCGTCGCCCATGTGGTGCCCATGCTCTCCTTGGAAAAGGTCTATAGCCGCGAGGAGATTGAAGACTTTGCCAATCGTCTGCGCCGCCTGTTAAGCGATGAGTTGGCATTGGATTTCGTGGTTGAGCCCAAGATCGACGGCATGTCGGTGGCTCTGTGGTACGAGGGGGGGCGCCTGCAGCGCGCCCTGACTCGCGGTAATGGCCGCCAGGGCGATGATATTACCGCCCAGGTGCGGGAGAGCGGCTGTGCGCCCTTGGAGTTGCCGAACACCGCTGGATTGGTGGAAATTCGCGGCGAAATCTATCTGCCCCGCGAGGCTTTTCTCGCCTTGAATGAGCGCTTGCTGAGCACCGGCAGCAAGGCCTTGGTGAATCCGCGCAATGCCTGCGCCGGTCTCATGAAGCGCAAAAACGCTGAGGAATTGCGTGGTCTGGGCATTCGCAGTTTTCTCTACGCCATCGCCCGCGCCGAAGGCCAGGAGGTGCCGCAGTACCAGCATCAGCGCTTGCAATGGCTGGTGGCGCGGGGTTGCCAGGTCCACCCGGACACCACTCGCCTCAGCGGCGTCGAGGCGGTTTACGCCTTTGCCCAGGCCTACCCCGAACGCCGCTCAGGCCTTGATCACGATATCGATGGTTTGGTAATCAAACTCAATGATACCGCCTGGTACGATGAATTGGGAGCCACCAGCCACCACCCCCGCTATGGCGTGGCCTGGAAATTCCCTTCAGAGCAACTGCCCACCACCCTGCAGGAGGTTATCGTGCAGGTGGGCAAGAGCGGGAAACTTACCCCGGTTGCGGTGCTTGATCCGGTATTCATTAGCGGCAGCACGGTGTCCCGCGCCAGCCTGCATAATTGGTCGGAAATTCGCCGCAAGGATTTGCAACTGGGCGATCGGGTTTTGGTGCAGAAAGCGGGAGAAATTATTCCCCAGGTGGTGGCGGTTATTGCTGAGGGGCGGGACGGCTCCCAGCGCCCCATTGCTGAACCCAGCGCCTGCCCCTCCTGCGGCACCACACCGGTGGTGCAGGATCTCTTTCACTTTTGCCCCAATCCGGCCTGTCCCGCCCAATTGCGCGAGCGCCTGCGCCATTTCGCTAGCAAGGGCGCCATGGATATCGACGGCTGTGGCCCGGCGGTGATCGAGGCGGTGGTCAGCCAATTGGGTGTGGCCTCGCCGGCCGACCTCTTCCGTCTCCAGCCGCAGCAACTTGCCGGCCTTGAGCGCATGGGTGCCAAGAGTGCGGAAAACCTGCGCAAGGCCCTGGATGCCGCCAAGGGCCGCGGCTTGGCCCGGGTGCTGGCGGGTTTGAGCATTCCCAATTGCGGGGTGGTGATGGCCGAGGCTCTGGCCGAGCATTTCGGCAGTGCCCAGGCCCTGCTCGATACCGCCCAGGCCTACCAAGCCGGTGACCAAGCCCTGGTCGAAAGCCTCACCCCCAAAACCGGCAATGGTCCCATTTCAGGCCTCGGCCGTACCACCGCCCTGTCCATCTTTAGCGCCCTCGCCGCGCCCCAGCTGCGCCAGGTTTTGGCCGACCTGGAGGCGGTAGGGGTGGACCTCAGCCAGCAGCAGGCCGCAGTGGGCAGCAGGGTGGCGGCGGTGGCCGACAAGGCCTTCGTCCTCACCGGCACCCTGCCCACCCTCGACCGCGCCGAGGCCAGCGCCCGCATCAAAGCCGCCGGCGGCCGCGTGGTGAGCGCCGTCTCCAAAAAAACCGACTATGTGGTAGCCGGCGAAAGCGCCGGCTCCAAACTCAGCAAAGCTGAGCAATTGGGCGTCAGCATTCTCGATGAAGCCGGGCTATTGGCCTTATTGGCAGCCGATGCATGAGGGCCTGGAGAAAAAAATCTGATGGCGCTGGCGAGGATGGCAGCCGCGAGACCGCTGTCGCCTTTTGAGACCATCTTCCACCGCTAGCGGCCCGCGGCTTTGACGCCTCTTGCCAGCGCCGCCGCTGGCTGATGCTGGACCATGACATGAGCGGTTTCGGAAATCATTTTTCGGGGGGTGGGCCTGACTTCGGCGATGGGGATAGCGCTGAAGAGCGCTCTCGCTTTGAGGCCGAGGAGTTGATGCGGCAGGGCCGTTATCAGGATGCCGCCGCGCGGTATCAGGAGTTGCGCCGATTGGCGCCGACGGATTTCTGGGTGGATCTTGCCTATGTCTCGGCCTTAGAATGTGCCGGTAAGGTGGGTGAGGCGGAGAATATTCTTGAAGAGGCAGCGCAAGAACACCGCCGTAATCGGCATTTGCAGCGCTTTCGGCGGATGTTTTTCGAGCGCCGCGAGGATCCGGTGCGCGCCGGCCATGCCCGCCGGGCCCTGGCCGAGCCGGCTGGCCTTGATGATGAGCCGCTGGATTCCCTGGCAGATCTCTATTTTAACCAGGGGCGTTATCTTGAAGCGCAAAATGAGCTGCGCCGTTTATTGGGTGAAGAGCAGATTGAGGAAGACGATTCTGCTTTGCTCGCCAGTATTCACGCCCGTCTTGGCGCCTGTTTGCGGCAAGAGGGGGATCTTGAGGCTGCCCGCACTCACCTCAAATTGGCCCTCGAATGGGATGCGGATAATCATTGGACCTTATCTGAATTAGCCGAGGTCGAGCGCGCCGATGGCCAGGCTGAATTGGCCCGCCGGCATTATCAGCGAGCCTTGGAATTGAACCCCGATGATCAGTGGTGCCGCGGCCATCTTGCCCAGTTGGAACACGAGCAGGGAAATAGCGCTGAGGCGGTGCGCCTGTACGAGGGCATCCTTGAGGGCCGGCCCGAGCCCACCTGGGCCCTGGTTGAACTGGCTCAGGTGCTCACCGAAACCGATCCCGAGCGTTCGCGCAATCTTGCCTTGCAGGCCCTGCAAGAGGATCCGTCTTATCCCTGGGCCTATGCCCATCTCGGCCATTTGGCGCGGCAGGCGGGGCGCCTAGAGGAGGCGCGGCATCGTTTTCAGCAGGCGCTTTCAGCCTCCCCCGGTTCTAGCTGGATTCTCCACGAGTTGGCCGATACCTGCCGCCATATGGGCCGTATGGAAGAAGCCCTTACCCACCTAGAACATGCTCGCAATAACGATCCCTTTGATCCCACCACCTGCGGTTTTTTGGGTGATGCCCTGCGCTCTTTGGGCAGGCTCAAAGAGTCTCGCGCCCATTTCGCCAAAGCCGTAGAACTTGATCCGGCCTACACTTGGGCGTGGCGCGAATTGGCCGAGGTTCAGGCCCTCCTCGACGAGCCTGAGGCGGCGCAACAAGCCTATGAGACGGCCTGCCAATTGGAGCCGGGCGAGCCCATCAACGATGGTTTAATGGCCTTCTTGCTGCGCTGCCGCGGCGATCGCCAAGGCGCGCTGCCCTTTCTCCGCCGCGCCTGCGAGCGCATGCCCAATTATGCTTGGGCCTGGCGCGAATTGAGTGAATTGCAGCTGGCCGACGATGCGGTGGCCGAGGCCGAGGCCAGCGCCAGGGCTGGTCTCGCGCATTTGCCGCAGTTTGGCCCTTTGCGCTTGCTGCTTTCCGAGGCTCTGCGTCGCCAGGGTCGTCGCGATGAAGCCTTAGTGGTTATTGAGGCAGCCCTTGCCGATGAGCCGGAAGTGCCGCAGCTATGGGCAATGCGCGCGGAATTGGTGAGCGATAAGGATCCTCAGCTGGCCTTGCGCTATGCCCGTCGTGCGGCACGGATTGACCCAGCCCCTGAATTTCAATTGCTCTTGGCCCAGGTATTGCGCCTCTGCGGAAGAAACACCGAATCACGTACTATTGCCCGCGAGATTAGTCGCGCTCATCCCCAGGCGGCCACTGCCTGGTTGCTCTTGAGTGATGTCGCCGAATCGCGAAAGGATCTCCGTTCGGCCCGGGTTGCCGCAGAATTGGGCTGCCGTCACTGCCCCGATGATTGGCGTTTGCGGCTGCGCCTGGCGCGCTTGGAATGGATGGCCGGCCGTGAGCCCGGTATTGATCGTTTGCAAGGCTGTTTTGCCGCCGGTGAGGTTGGCGTTCCGTGGCGCGAGGCGGCTTTGTTTTTTGCCCAGGCTGGCCGCGATGCCGAATGTCATCGCGCTCTGAGTGCCCTCATGGCCGAGGCCGGTTCAATCCCTTCCCTGCGTTCTGAGGCCTGGCGTAGCTGGTGCGAATGCGAGGTTCACCTTGGCCACCACCAGGCAGCACTCGCGGCGATTCATTCGGCGATTGATGAAGATTCTACCAATCCGGCCAATCGCCTACTCGCCGCCGCCTTGCTTGAGCAGCACGACCAGGGCAAGCAGGCCATGGTCCACCTCGAATATCTCGCCGAACACCTGGGCAGCGCCCGCGCCCAGCATCCCGAGCAGCGTTTCATTTTACGTCAGCTGGCTGGGGCTTATGCCCGGCATGGTCAGCTTGAGCCCGCCCTCGGCTTATGGCAGGAGCTACTACAGGCCCAGATAGACCCCGAGTTACTGGTGGAGATGGCGGTTGCCCTGCGTTCCGCTGGTCGCGCCGCTGAAGCCCAGGAAGCCCTGCAGGGTTGCTGGGAGATGATGAGCGAAACCGAAAAGGCTTCCCCCCTGGGCAATGCCCTGCTGGTTGAACTGGCCCTGGCGGCGCATGCCGTTGGTGGTGCCGATGCGGCCCTGCAGGCCCTGCGCTTGGGCCTGGCTTTTCTCAATGCTGAAGCCCGCGAACTCTATGCCCAACTGCTGCTGGCAAGCGGCGATGCCACCGCCGCCCACGCTGAAGCTACATCATTAGGAGATAAGGCTGAAGGTCCGGCGCGCCGCCGCTTGGCGGTGCTGCGTCTGCGCGCCGCTATCGCCCTTGGTCTGAATGATGCCTTGGCCTTGGCCGAAACCCTTGCCACCGAAGATCCTGAGGATGAAACGGTGGCGGTGCTGCTGGCCGAAATGCACCTCTATCTTGGGCAGGCGCAGCGGGTGGTAACCATCCTGGCTCATCCCTCCTTGCCCGCCCGCCCGGGTATCGAGCGCTGCCTGCTATGGTTTATTGGGCTGCTTGAATCCCAGGGTCCGGCATCCGCTTTGCATGGGGCTCGGTTATGGGGGGAGTCCTTGCGCGCCAGCACTCAGCCCCCACCCCTGTTGCAGGTGCTGGCCCTGGCCTGGCCGCAGCTGGGCGATCTTGCCCGCGCCGACTCGGTGAATCCTGAGCATCTGCGCAGCTTCCCCCCCGTTCCTCGGGCCGCCGAGCACTGTGCGCGGGCCCTGGCCGCCAACGGTCACGGAGGCTTGGCCGTTACCCTGGCCGCTGCCGTCGCCGAGGTGTGCGATCAGCGCCATGGTCCGGGGACTCTCGGCCGACGGCTGTGGATTTGCGCCGCTCATTTAGCTTGTGCGGCTGGTTTGCGTGGTCGCGGTTTTGCTGCCGCCTGGCGGGCTCGCTCGCCGCTGGCTCTGTTGCGCTGTCTCCGGCCTTGGTAAGCCATAGGCCATGAATAGTCCAACCCTGGCTGTCGCCCGTCTCTCCTTTGCCAATGGTCTGCGTCAGCCCATGACTTGGTTGGTTTTAGCCCTGGGCTTGGCCCTGCTCGGTTTGAGTTATCTCTTCGGCATGTTTTCCTTCGAGGCGAGCAGCCGCATGCGTCTCTTGCTTACTGGCGGCGTGGCTTCGGGGGTGGTGCTTGGCTGCTTCCTGGGGGTGTTCACCGTCGCTCAGTCGGTGCACGATGAATTGACCAGTCGCACTGCCCTGACTCTTTTTGCTAAGCCAATGCCGCGGGCCAGCTTTCTTCTCGGTAAGGTTTTGGGAGCGGTGGCTTTGGTGGCGGTGGTGGTAAGCGTATTGTTATTGGTGCATCTTTTGGCCCTCTACCTCGCGCAGCAGGTGGGCTTTGAATGGGATGAGCGGCATCGCCGCTATCACCAGGCTAGCGATGTTGGATATCTGCCCTGGTCTTCGGTGCTGGTGGCCCACATCCTGGGTTTTGCGGGTAATGTTGCGCTCATCTGCTTGGCCGCCTTACTGGCGCTGAAGCTGTCCTTGGCGGGCAGCGTCCTGCTCACCTTTGCCGCCTTTGTGCTGGCCCATTTGTGGGCGGTAGGGGGGGGCAGTTCGGCCCTGCTGCTGCCGGCCTTACAGCTTGGCAATGTGGATGATGCCCTGCACTTCTCCGATGTGGACATCACGTTAACCTATTTCATACTGTCCATAGGTCATGCCATATTGTATGGTGCGGCCTGCTTGGTCATCGGTATCTTGGTCCTAGAACGTCAGGACATTCCTTAAGCCAGCGAGAGGGTTCGAGCGAGTGCGATACGCGATTTTCGGTGATATCCACGGCAATACGGATGCCTTGCAGGTGGTCCTGGCCGATATGAAAGAGCAGCAGATCGACAAAAAGGTCTGCCTTGGTGACGTTGTCGGCTACGGCGCAGAGCCAGTGCGCTGCCTGGAAATGGTGATGGAATTGGGCTGCGATGTGATTGCAGGCAATCATGATTGGGCCGCGATAGAGCGCATCTCCATCGACTTCTTCAATGCTTATGCCAAGGCCGCAGCGGTCTGGACCCGCGAGCAGCTGACCCCAGAGCACAAAGAGTGGCTGGGCAATCTCCCCCTCACCTTGACCTATGAGCACTTCGCCATAGCCCATGGCACCTTCCATCAGCCCGAAGCTTTCAACTACATTCAAACCGTTTTTGACGCCCAGCTCTCCTTTGAAGCCCTTACCGCCCTCGGCCGTCGGCTTGGTTTCTTAGGTCATTCCCATGTTCCTGTGGGTTTCTTTGATTCTGATCCGATTACCTACACCCTGGATCCCGAGATCCCGGTCGATGTCAATCAGACCATTATTATCAATGCCGGCTCGGTTGGCCAGCCGCGGGATGAGAATAATAAGACCAGCTATGCGGTCTATGATTCCGAGCAGCAAACCTGCTGGATTCGCCGTCTCGACTACGACATCGATGCCGCCGCCGCCAAGATCCGCGAAGCCGGCCTGCCCGAGATTCTCGCTGCTCGACTCTATCACGGGAAATGATTTTTAGCTGTAGGCCGCTGGCCGTTTGCTGCGTGATTGCCTATGATTGCCAGTCTCCTGGCCTTTTGGCGTAGGCTCTTGATTGGAATTTTGCCCTTCGGGCTCATGGCCTAACGACCAGGAGCGATGATGACCGATCACAACTCCGCATCCCCGGCGGCGCCCCATCGGCAGTACTGGGCTACTCGTCTTGGTGTCATCTTGGCAGTAGCCGGTAGCGCGGTTGGCCTTGGCAACTTTGTCCGCTTTCCTGCACAGGCAGTGGAATACGGCGGGATCTTTATGATCCCCTATTTTGTCGCCTTTATCCTCATCGGTTTACCGATCGTCTGGAGCGAATGGGCGATGGGTCGGTTTGGTGGTATGCGCGGCTTCAATAGCGCCCCCGGTATTTTCAGCATTCTCTACCCGCGCCCAGGGAAAAGCCTTATTGGTGGTTGGTCGTTAATGATACCGGTGGGCATTTACTCCTACTATGTGTTCATCGAGGCCTGGTGTCTGGCCTATGCGCTCAAATATCTCTTCGGAGTCATGCCGGGGACGGTGGCCCTTGACGAGGGAGGGGAAACGGCCTCGGCGGCAGCCTATTTTCTTCATATGGTGGGTTATGGCGAGAATGGCCAGGTTTTTGGTGTGGATGGGGCATTTCTCTTAGCCTGCGTCGCATTCTGCTTTGCGATTAATCTCGTCTTGATTATTCGTGGTCTGAACCGCGGTATTGAGTGGTTTTGTCGCTGGGCGATGCCCTTATTGGTGCTGGTGGCGTTAATCGTCTTGGTTCGCGTGCTGACTCTGGGTTCTCCGGTGGCCGCTGCCCCAGAGCGCAATGTCCTGACAGGCCTTGGTTTTATGTGGAATCCCGATGGCGGTGAAGAGCATTGGTGGCGCCAGCTGCTCAATGCCCAGATTTGGATGGCCGCTACCAGTCAGATTTTCTTTTCCCTCTCCATCGGCCTTGGCGTGATTGTCTGTTATGCCAGCTACCTGCGCCGCCGCGACGACGTTGCCCTTTCTTCGACTGCCGCCGCTGCAGGCAATGGTTTCTGCGAAGTGGCCCTTGGTGGCTTGATCGTCATCCCGGCAATTTTCATTTTCCTAGGCGCTGATCAGGTTCAGGGCCTTGGCGGTTCTACCCTGGGTACTGGGTTTATGGCCTTGCCGAGCGTTTTTGCCGAGATGCCGGCGGGACGGGTCTTTGGCTTCCTCTTCTTTTTTCTGCTTTTTCTCGCTGCGGTGACGAGCTCGATCTCCATGCTGCAGCCTGGCATCGCCTTCCTCGAGGAAGGATTACATTTACGACGCTTTCAAGCGGCTGGCATTCTTGCCGTGCCCACCTTGATTGGGGTGCTGCTGGTGATGTGGTATTCTGCCAATCTGGTGGTCCTCGACACCGTCGATTTTTGGCTGGCCACCTTCGGTATCTTTATGCTCGCCATGACTCAGTTATTGATATTTACCTTCTCCCTCGGCATCCGCCGCGGTCTCGCGGCATTGCGCGAAGGTTCCCAGGTGGGAATACCGAGTTGGGTGGGCGTGTTGATTGGGGTAGTGGCTCCGCTTTATTTGAGTGTTATCTTTATTACCTGGCTCTACCAACAGATAACGGCAACAGAGGGTAATCGTTTCCATGCTTTGGCGCAGGGCCCGGTATTGGTTGGCTTTGGCTTTGTCCTCGCGTTATTGATTGGCTTTACCCTCTTGTCGTGGATCGCCAATCGCCGCTGGCGGGCCCAGGCGGCAGCGGGTTTGATCCCTGATCCACGCATGGCCTTGGTCAGCGAGCCTGAGGAGGACGCGCCATGACCCTTGCAGGTTGGGTGGTAATGATCCTTTCCATTGGCGGCATGAGTGCCTTGCTCATCATATGCCTGAGTTTACTTCTGCGGGCCAAGCCCGAGCGCCTTCATTCTCCGGTGGATATTCATCCTGACGAACATGACCCACCATAATGGTGGGAAGCAGCGAGGATGCGCTGTTGCCATGGATGGCTTTGGTGCTGCCTTGTGCCGTTGCCGAGGGACGGCAGGCTTCTGCCCATGAATAGTGCGTTAATTTGTGATGCCCCGGGCATACTCTCGGTGGTGGGCTGGCAGCAGCAGGTAGTCCCGGCCTTGACGTGGTGGCGGCGCCTTTTGGCCAGCGGCGTATCGATGCTGGTGCTGCGGTCTGATGAGCCCACCGCTCAGGCGATGGCAGAGGCCCTTCCCGGGGCAAGCCTGCATTGTCTTGAAGGCCCCGCCTTGCCGAGCTTAGCCGCCTTAGCCCGAGCAATGGCGAGCGTGGGTGCCGATGTCAGTCGATCCTGGATGCTGAGCCAGGATCCCCAGGCCTTTGTCCTGGCCGCCCAGATCGGCTGTGTCGGTGGGGTGGCAGTGGCGGTGCCTGCGCCCGCAAAGATTCCTGGCTTGGTGGTGCACGAGGCGCGAAATCTGGCCGATGTCCCGCGGGTAATGATTCCGCCGCAGGGGGGCTGCTGGCACGATCATGACACCCTTGGTGCCTAGGGCCGCTGCCATGCGCCGTCGACCGTGGTTTTATGCCCCCTGGGATGGGCGTTCTGATCAGCCCCAGGTGATTGGTGACCGTCGGCTTAAACGCCAACTGCGATTGCAGGCTTGGCCCGAGCATCTCAAGGTGGCGGCCACTCTCGCCGCCCTCGGTCCAACTCTGGCCGGGGCCTACCTTTGGCCCGGCCTGCGTTTGCGTCGGCCATCCAGTCTGGCGGATATGCTGGGGATCGGGGTAAGCCCTCACCCCTGGCTTGACCGCCTCTTAGCCCAATTGCCCCTGCGTCACTGCCTCATCCGCCTGCCCTTGCGCCGCGGCGACGAGCAGCAGGCGGTATTGGCCACCATCGCCCGTCACCCCGATCGTGATTGGCTGGTCGTGATCTGCCAAGACCGTGAGCTGATCTGCCGGCCCCAGGCCTGGCGGCCGGCCTGGCAGCGCCTATTGGGCATGCTGCCGCCCCAGGTGCGGGCCCTGCAGCTGGGCAATGCGGTTAACCGCTTTAAATGGGGCTGCGTGCATATTGGAGAGTATCTGGATTGGTGCGAAGCGTGGATACCTGATCTGCGCCGACTGCGGCCGGATCTCATGGTCTGTGGTTCGTCGGTCATCGATTTTGAGCCGCATCTCAGCCTGCGTTCTTTGATTAACGGCTATTCCCACCGCTTTGATGCGGTGAGTGCCTTGCTCTACGTCGATCGCCGCGGCGCACCGGAAAATCGACAATATGGCTTCTTCGATAGCGCCGCTAAAATCCGCAGCCTCGCTGCCATGGTGGCGGCTGCCCCCAGGCAGGGCAAGCGCCTATGGATCACTGAAGTTAATTGGCCCCTGCGCGGCCAAGCAGGCTGGGCTCCCACCAGCGAAGTGGAATGCGTCGACGAATCAGCGGCCGCTGACTACCTGCGGCGCTATTGCCTAACCGCCTTTGCCAGTGGCCTAGTGGAGCGGGTGTACCCCTGGCAACTCATTGCACGGGGCTACGGCCTAGTTGATGATTGCGGTAGCGAACCCCACTATCGCCCGGCATTTACCGTCCTGCAGCAGCTAGTGCAGGCCCCTGTGCCCCCCGGGGACGTATCACAGACCTGAACATTCAGAGCTTTTCTCCGGCTGACGCCGGCCGATACTTGGTTTATCGTCACCCATCTGTCACCGCTACCAAGCACAGACGGACATCATCTCCAGCTGTGCCGGCTCCCTCTGGCCCGGGATTTGCGTTTATCCCCGGTATTCATGAGAGGAGGCCTGCCGTGCCGAATTCTGCCGAGGGAGTCACCACCACCGTGGCAAATATCACCGTCGATACCTTGATCCGTGGCCCCATTGAGGTGGAAGAGGATCGTCTGATCTCCTTTGTCGCCCCCTTGCTGGGCTTTGAGGATTGTCAGCGCTTTCTGATCTACCAAACCAAACCTGGCCCCTTATTTTGGCTCCAGGCGGTTGAGCGCAAAGAAGTTGCCTTCGCATTGCTTATGCCCTTTGCCGTCGGCTTGGATCCGGATTACGATATCAGCACCCAGGATCTGGAGGAGTTAGGCACCACCGATCTTGGCGCGGTTAGCGTGTATACCGTGGTCACCCTTGCTGCCGATCCCACCCAAAGCACGACCAATCTCCGGGCGCCCATTCTGGTTGCTGGCAATCGCGGTGTGCAGATGATCTACGACAATGAAGCTTTGGATCTGCGCTATCCTCTCTCCGCCCTGCTTAAAGGGGGATGACCCATGCTGGTGCTGACCCGGCGCAGCGATGAGGCCATTCACATCGGCCCTGATATTGTGGTGCGGGTGCTGGGCGTGGACAAAAACGGTGCCGTCAAGCTAGGGATTAGCGCGCCCCGTTCGGTGCGAATTCTCCGTGAGGAGTTGGTATCCCAGGTGCGCGAGGTGAATCGTCTCGCCATCGCCAGCCAGGATCTGGATCCATCCTTGTTTCAGTGGCTGGTGGATGCGGATCAGGCAGAGGATAAGAACCCTGGCCCTTAGCCGCTGCTGTTCTCAGAGCGGCTGCCATAAAAAAACCATGCGAGCTGATCCGGTCTTGTTTTCAGGTTGCGATGGCAGGGTGAATGGTGAGAGTGGGTACTGTGATGGCGGTTGTTCCCCCTGAGATGTGAATGCAAATTGGCGAAGGATGTTCCTGCGCCAGCGTCATTGATCAGGTTGGTGTCAGGCACCCGCCCCTAGCCAAGCGCGGGAGGCTTTTGCAATGACCCAGGTCGTGAAAGCGAGTTTTACCGATATTGTGGGCCGGGTGCATTCGGTGCCCTCGCTGCCAGAGGTGGTTACCCAGGTGGTACGCCTGATCAATGATCCCCGCTCCAGTGCCGATCAGATTCACAAGATCATGGTCAAGGATCAGGCAATGGCGGCCAAGATCCTGCGTATGGTCAACTCGGTCTACTATGGCCTGCCAGACCCGGTGAACGATTTGGAACAGGCGATTGTCATTCTGGGTTTTAAAACCATCCGTTCGATTGCCATGTCGATTGCGGTGATCAATTTATTTCAACAGCAAGACGCCAACTTCAATATGAAGAGCTTCTGGACGCATTCAGCGGTGATGGCGCAAATCGCCCGTTTACTGGCTGCCAAATCGCAGTTGCCAGATCCTGAGGTGGCTTTTATCGCCGGCTTGCTTAAAGATATTGGCATGTTGATTTTGGTGCAGCATGCGCCGGAGGAGACGAAGAAGATCATCGCTGTGGCCCGGGAATTCCGCTATGACATTCAGCGCGCCACGCGCAAGGTGCTCGATACGGATCACGCCGAAATCGGCGCCTGGCTGTGCGAGCAGTGGGAGCTGCCGGGGGAACTCTGCGATACGATTCGCTATCAAAATGATCTTGAAGGGGCAGCCGATAAACGGTTAACCTCGGTTATGCTCTTCGGCGAATATCTCTGTGGTCTCAAGAAGATTCGCTATGCTGGCCAATGCGCTGAACCCAAGATTGACCAAGCGGTGTGGGGACATTTGGGCATCGATAAAACGGCCTTGGTAGAAGTGCTGTCGGTGATTAACGACGAGGTCGACAATGCGAAAACGTTGCTGCAGATGGTGATGTAAGCGGTGACGCGTTTGATAATCGATGGGGTAAGTAAGACATTCGGCCAATTGCGCGCGGTCGATCAGGTCAGTATGCGCGTTGAACCAGGCAGTATTCATGCTTTCTTGGGCCCCAATGGCGCGGGAAAGACAACCACGATTCGTATGTGCACGGGCCTTTTGCTGCCCGATAGCGGCACTATCAGCATCGACGGCATGGACGTGGTCAAGGAAGGGCCACGTTCACGGTCTCGACTCGCCTACGTGCCGGATGAACCCCACCTCTACGAGCGCTTAAGCGGTCGCGAGTTCCTCTCCTTTATGGGCCGCGTCTACGGCCTAGAAGCCGAGCGCCTGCGTCAGCGCCTGGAACTCGTGAGTGCGCGCTTTCACCTGGACGGCTTTATCGACACCTTGGCCGAAGGCTATTCCCACGGCATGCGTCAGCGGGTGGTATTAGCGGCGGCTCTGCTCCATGAACCGCAGTTGCTCATCGTCGACGAGCCCTTGGTAGGCCTGGATCCTAAGCATATTCGCGTCGTATTAGATGTCCTGCGCGAAATCGCCGCTAGCGGTGGATCGGTTCTCATGAGTACCCATACCCTGGGGGTGGTTGAAGAATTGGCGGATACGGTAACGGTCATCGACAGCGGTCGCGTCCGCTTCAATGGCCCAGTGGCCGAACTCACCAGCGGCAGCCGCCTGGAAGAAGTCTTCCTTCGTCTTACCGAAGACGCTGGCCCGGGAGATCCCTAATTCCTTGAAGAATTCGCAGCGCTATCCTTGCCGCGCAACGCCGTCATGGCGTTGGGATTATCTCGATGTGGCGCTGCCACATCGTGGTTATCCCGCCTTGAATTCAGCATTCCAGGGATGCTGATAGGTTGCACTCGGCTTGACTCAAGGCCAGCAGGCACAGGCCAAGCGCGCCCGTCGTTTTTTTTAGTCGTACGGGGAAAGGCCGGTGGTGCTACCAGGGGAAGTCGAGGGTAAACCAAGCTCGCACCCCGCGCTCATCCTGGAAGCGGTAGGCCGCGCCAATGCCGGGGTTGAGCATGGCGCGCCAGACCAGCCAAGAACTGTGCAGGGAAAGGCCGGTGGAGGTGTAGTAATCGCTGCCGCCGAAAAAGGCTTGGTTGTCGACCATGGCGCCGTCAGCAAAGGCTTCGAGAATGACTTGGCGATGGACTAGGGCGGAGGGCCCCCAGCTGGTAAAGGGACGCCACAGAGGGGTGCGCCAGGCAATGCTGCCGCCGGTGAAAAAGCGCCCACGGTCAACCACCTCATGATAGCCCCGGGGCAGGAAGCCGGCATCGCCACCGATGGCAAAGCTGCGACGCAGGGAGACATCGCCATCGAGCCAGCCGATATTGCCGAGGATCACCAATTGCTGACCCAGTTGGGGAAACACATCCAGGGAAAAGCGGGTGCTGGCTTGGGCGAGGTGGCCTTCGATATCGCCGCCCAGGCCAGAGTGCCGATAACGCCCCCGGATACTGAGACCGCTGCCCTGGCCGTAGCCATCGGGGAGGCGGAAATTACCCAGACTGCGGCCGAGTCGCAGTTCGAGATAGCGCTCTTCGGCCTTGGGGCGCAGGCGCAGGCGAAAATTCTCAGGGGCAGGTATTAGCGGCACCTCAAAGTCACCGTGGAAGCGTTCTAGGCCGGCGGCAAGGTAGAGGTGATTAGCGCGGTCGCCGAGGGAGAAGCCACGGCCCAGGCGTAATTCGCCGCCGCGCCGGGTTTCCTGCTGTCGATAAGACCGGCCTTCAACATCATAGCGATCCTCATAGCGGTACTCGCTATGCCAGGCGGCAAAGCCCATATTGAGATGCCAGCCGCTCCAGGTGTATTCGGCCCTGGCGACTGGCCCATCATTGACCCCAGCACCAGCGCCAAGGCGCAGGACATGGGTCATCAAGGGATCGGCGGCAACACCTGCGGCGCCAATGCCTCCCTCGGGTACTGGGGCGGTGGTGGGGGTCCAATAGAGAGGAACGAAGTGGGCGAGACCGGCATAGGGCTCGGTAATCGCAGGCACCGACGGGGCAGCGCTCAGATCGATGATCCGCCGGGTGAGTTCGGGGCTTTCGGCGGGGGCGCGCCAAGGGGTTTCAATACGGGGAAGTTGTGAGTGGCGCTGCTCGGCGTCGATGATGCTCAAACTCAAGCCATCGGCCCGTTCGCTGAGTAGGGCTAGCCGTTTGCCCTCTGGCTCGGGAACGGCGGCGAGCACTTTGCCGAGGACATTGGTCACCGCCACAATCTCTGGTTGGTCGGCCTTGAGATCCATCACGTAGGCATTGCTGACTCCAGAGGCATCGCTGACAAAGTACAGTCGCTGTCCGTCAGCAGACCAGTGCGGCTGCATAATCCGGTGCTCATGGTCCAGGAGAACACGTCGCTCTGCCGGATCAGCCGCTTCGACTAAAATCAGGCGGTAGCCAAAACGATATTGCTCCACCCAGACGAGCTGGGTGCTCTCAGGCCGCCAGGCCGGCTGCCAAGGCCGACCTTGAGTGGGCAGCACCTGGCGATCCTGCAAGGGCAGTTGCCCCCGCCCTTGACTGTCCACGTGGCCAATCACCAAGCGCTGTTGACTATCAGGGCCGCGTTCAATGGCGGCGAGGGCCACCATCCCTTGGCTGCGCCACAGGGCATCGCCTTCAAGGAAGTGCCCGCGGATAAAACGTCGCTGTAATTCTCCATCGTAGAGGACCAGCACTCGATTGCGGCGGCCAATCCAGGTTTCGAGCTGGTTGCGGACACTGCGCGTGCGGCTGGCCTGGGCCAGTACCCAAGGCTGGCCTTCGGGCCCAGGGCCATGAATCCGGCGCAGGGGGCTAAAGCCAATGCCCGGACCACTGCGCTCGAGGCGGCCCTCGGCGAGGTGGATTTCACTTAAACGGGGCCGCTCATAGGCGCTGGCGTGCATGGCCAGAAGGCGCTGACTATCCAGCCAAACCGGAGCCTGGAAGAAAGCGCTTTGCGTAAGCGGCGTTGGCTCGGCTGCCCCGCTTGCTTTCAGCAGATCGATCTGCTGGCGCATCTCCTGCCAAAGCTGACGCAGGGCGGCGTCCACCAGGGTATCGTGGTTGGCACCGGTAAGCGGGCGTATCCCGCGATTAAAGGCGAAGGCCCAACGCTTGGCCTGGGCATCGGTTAGTTGCCAAGGATTA
>REDX01000149.1 GCA_007695355.1 Planctomycetota bacterium | reverse complement strand
GGAGAGATGCACCGCTACCGCGCCCTCTCCCTGTGGCCGGGCATATTTGCGCAGACCCTGGATAATCGACTGGCAACTTTCCACCTCGGAGATGATGGTCTGTACCCGACGCACTTGTTTTTCGCCATGAGAGTTCGCCTCACTGAGTGAGCGCTGTAATAGCTCGGCGTTGCCAAGAATAACAGCAAGCGGGTTATTCAGTTCATGAGCCACGGATCGCACCAACTGACTCATCGCAGCCTGAGTTTCAAGGCCAATCAATTCCATCTGACGATCACGCAGCTGGCTTTCGGTTGCAGCCAGTCGCCGCTGCAGAGTGAGACGTTCGACACTCAAACGTCGCTGTTCTTGCCGTGCTTGATGCGCCTGCCACAAGGCATGCACCACGGAGCCCCAAAGGTCGGGAGCGGTCGAGGCAGGATCGAGACAACGATCGAGCCCCTGAAGCTGCGCATGTGACGTTAGCACCAAGGGCGGGCGAGCACGTTGTGACCACTGCCCTTGCTTTCCCCAGGGAAAATCAGACCCCGTAAGGGTAAAGATAACGAGATCGACTTCGGGCACATCTTCGCATGCCCCTACACCTTGAAGTTGGATTCCTGCAGCTTGACACCAGTCGCTAGTTGGCGCCAAATCGCCGTACCACCAGGTCGAGAAGGGGGCAACGTCATGACTCACAAACATCCCCCGATCTTTAGTGTAGTCTGATGTCCTGCATCAATTCTTTTTCAGGCTCACCTCAAGGGCAAAGGACCCCAAATCGGAGGAAAATTGAATGACAATGCAGGCAATGGACGAACTCTGAGCAGTGACGTAATTGCGGCCGACTACGATCTTAGGTAATCCAATGTCGAAGCTATAGCCCTTTTGCAGAAGCCGATTCTTGGCATCGCCAGCGATAATATTGGTCAATTCGCCAACACCGTCAACCACATCGGAATTGATCGAGTCATAGCCTTCGCCAACAAAGCTTGATACGGATTTGATCGCCACTTCCTCGGGGAAATTGAGAACCACTGCGCCAGTGGCCTCGCCGCCAAGGCCAATAATTCCGGTTACCCCATAGCGTTCTTCGCCGTCGCCTTTGAGAAATATCCTCTCGCGCTGGGCTTCCACCGAACACATCGTCTTAAAGGTATTGACCACCGCTTCAATGAAGGGATTGATGTAATCGACATTGAGACCACTTTTCATGGGATTCCCCGCAACGGATGATGATGAGACAAGGAGTGTAGAGCTGAGATCCTCGTCGTGCAAGCCATTGCTGCGGCAGGCTTGGTCAACTGAGTGGCAGCGCCTTCCCCCCTTGCCTGGCCGCTGATTGCCACAGCCTGCTGGCCATGCACATCGTACTGGGCATTGAATCGAGCTGTGATGAGACTGCAGCGGCCATCCTCACTGAAGACGGTCGGCGGGTTTTGGCCGAACAAGTTTTCTCCCAAGCCGCCGATTTCGCGGCATGGGGCGGGGTGGTCCCGGAATTGGCCGCTCGGGCCCATGTTCAGCATCTCCCTGGCATTATTGCGGCAGTCCTGCAGCAGGCCGGGCTCAAACCACAGCAATTGAATGGCATTGCAGTAAGCGCCTGGCCGGGACTTATGGGGAGTTTACTGTGTGGGGTTACCTGTGCCAAAATGCTGGCGGCGCGCCTCGATCTACCTCTGATCGGGGTTGATCACATTGCCGCCCACCTCAGCGCCGCCGCCATTGAATCCCAACCCCTCCCCTACCCGGCCATCGGCCTGGTGGTGTCGGGCGGGCACTCGCATTTTTACCACCTAGATGGGCCAGCCAGTATGCGTCTCATCGGCGGCACCATTGACGATGCCGCCGGCGAGGCCTTCGACAAAGCAGCAGCGATGCTGGGCCTCGGTTATCCTGGTGGCCCACATATCGACACCCTAGCTGCCCAAGGCAATGCCAAGGCTTTCGCCCTGCCGCGCAGCCTGCTTCACTCTGGTGATCTACGATTGTCCTTCGCCGGCCTCAAAACCGCCCTTCTTTACGCCGTACGTGGGCCTTGTGGCAAAGAGGAGCTCAAACTTGATAAGCAGGGGATATGCGACGCCGCCGCCAGTTTTCAAGCGGCGGTGGTAGAGGTCCTTTGTCGCAAATTACTCGCTGCCTGTCGCCAGCACGGCTTGCGTAGCGTTATTGTCGGCGGTGGGGTGGCCTGCAATTCCGGCCTCCGGCGAGGTCTCCAGGACCTCTGCCAGGAACACCATCTGGACCTGCGCCTGCCGCGGCCGCAGCACTGCGCCGATAATGCGGCAATGATCGCCTGCCTTGGTATCGATCTCTTGGCAGCGGGCCAATGCCATAATCTTGACTTGAGCCCCCTGCCCACCGGCGCCGCCGGTCCCCGCGCCACCCCGGCCTAATCCCCGCCGGGCATCAAGCGAGTGGGCGTTTAAGCAGCCGAGCTTCCTGCCTTCTCCGCTGCCCAGAAACACCAAACCCCCAGCCAGGGGCCGAGGGTTGGTGACGATACCGTTGCCGTTTAGGGGCAATTAGGCGTCGTAGTAGAGATAGAACTCGTAGGGGTTCGGACGGAGCTTGAGGGGCTCCACCTCTACCGACTTCTTGTAATCAAGATAGCCTTCGAGCATCTCAGGGGTGAAAACATCACCAGCAGTCAGCCAGTCATTGTCGGCCTCCAGCTCCTCAATCGCCTCTTCCAGGTTCTTGCAGGTGCTGGGAATACCAGCCAGCTCCTCGGGCGGCAGGTCATAGATGTTCTTGTCCAAGGGGTCACCAGGATCGATCTCATTCTTAATGCCGTCAATGGCTGCCATGAGAATGGCCGCAAAGGCTAGGTAAGGCGAGCCTGAGCTGTCCGGGCAACGGAATTCGAAGCGACGGGCCTTGTCCCCATTGACGTGGGGAATACGCACCGAGGCCGAGCGATTGGTAGCGCTATAGGCGAGATTCACCGGGGCTTCGTATCCAGGCACCAAGCGACGATAGCTATTAGCACTAGGGTTGGTCAGGGCCTGAATTGAACGACCGTGCTTGAGCACACCACCGATGGCATAGAGGGCGGTTTGGCTCAGCTTAGCGTACTGATCGCCGGCGAAGAGGTTCTTGCCGCCCTTCCAGATGGAGAGATGGCAGTGCATGCCAGAACCGTTATCCCCAAACATCGGTTTAGGCATAAAGGTGGCCGTCTTGCCGTGCTGGAAGGCGGTGTTCTTCACCGCGTACTTGTACTTATGCACCTGGTCGGCAGCGGTAATGATGGTGCCAAACTTCGTACCAATTTCGCACTGGCCAGCGGTGGCAACTTCGTGGTGATGCAGCTCAATTTCTAACCCCATGGTCATCATATTGGTGGTAATCTCCGAGCGGAGATCCATCAGGGTGTCCTGGGGGGTGGTGGGGAAGTAGCCGTGCTTATGGCGAATCTTATGTCCAAGATTATAACCGTCATCGCGGCCACTCGTCCAGGGGGCTTCCACCGAGTCGATCTCGTAGAAGGCGCCAGAAACGTCGGAGGCATAACGGATACCATCAAAGATGAAGAACTCGGGCTCTGGCCCGAAGAAAGCCATGTCACCGAGGCCCGATGAATTGAGGTAGCTTAGGGCCTTGTAGGCGATAGAGCGGGGATCACGATCGTAGCGTTGACCCGTGCGCGGCTCGTAGATGTCGCCGAAGAAGCAGATAGTGGGCTGTTCGCGGAATGGGTCGATAAAGCCGGAATCGGGATCGGGCTTAATGTTCATATCTGACTTGTCGATGGACTTCCAACCACGCACCGAAGAGCCATCAAAGGCGAGGCCTTCCTCGAAGAGATCGGAGTCAAGACGGGTGGCCGGCACGGTGAAATGCTGCAGGGTGCCAAACATATCGCCGAACATGATATCGACGTATTTCACATCGTGCTCACGGGCAAGTTGCAGGGCGGTTTCAATGCTCATGGATAATTCCTTCGCTTGGGGATGGTCCGCGTTCCGAGCAGGAACGGGGACATGGGGGGGGTTAGGTGGTGGAAGAACATCGCGACGGCTTGCCGCCGAGCGCAGGGCGGTGGTACCGCGGGAACTGCGCTGAGCACCCGCGGGTAGGCCACCTATGACGGACCTTAGATGGCTTCGGTCCCGCGTTCACCAGTACGGATACGGATGCAGTCTTCGAGGGGCAGGATAAAGATCTTGCCGTCGCCAACCTTGCCATCTTCGCCGGAACGGCCGGCCTTAATAATGGCCTGAACGGTGGGCTCAACGAATTCTTCATTTACCGCGATCTGCAGCTTTACTTTGCGCAGCAGGTTGACGGTGTATTCATGACCACGGTAAATTTCCGTGTGGCCCTTCTGGCGGCCGAAACCTTGAACATCGGAGATCGTTAAGCGGACCACTTCGACTTCATTGAGGGCCTCTTTGACCGCCTCGAGCTTGGATGGCTGAATAATAGCCTCAATCATTTTCATGATGGTGTTTCCTTCATCCCCGCATGGTGGATGCGGTATGCTGATGGGTGGACGGGGACTCACGTACCCCGATGGCACGATGAGTTTAGACGGTGTTGGCGCTCTGCCATGGGCAAGTTTGTGAACATGGTGGACTTCCGCGTTTC
The DNA here is from genome assembly GCA_007695355.1 of Planctomycetota bacterium. GTDB lineage: Bacteria > Planctomycetota > UBA11346 > UBA11346 > UBA11346 > REDP01. Next base: position 54,722 of record REDX01000149.1, on the reverse strand, counting down.
CAAGTGCACCAAGAGCAGGGCCTCACGTCCAGGGGACAATCCCCTAAGACATAATAACGATATGCAAAAGAGCGAAAGAGCAGAGCTTCCGTCGATCCCCAGCGCCTCCTCCACACCGGAGGCTTAGGAGATCGGGCGGTCGATGGTGGCCGACACCCGCGGGCATCGGTCACCATCGGCCGGGCGGCGATACGGTCGCCGCCGGCCGATCCCTCCTGCCAACCAAAGGCCGGCAGGAGGGAACACCCATCAGTGGGTGCTGATACCGTGGTAGGCAGACATCCCGTGCTCGGAGGCATCCAGGCCTTCGGTTTCTTCCTCGTCGGTGACGCGGAAGCCGAAGATGGCCTTGATGATCAGAGCGAGGACGAAGGCGCCACCAAAGGCGACGATACCGTAGGCAATGATAGCGATAATCTGGATACCGATGCCAGAGCCGCTGGGGGCGAAGCCGGCAAAAATGGTGCCGATAATGCCGCACACCAAGTGCACGGAAACCGCACCCACCGGATCGTCAATGCGCAGGTTGTCGAGGAACAACACCGAGAAGTAGACCACCACACCGCAGAGGATGCCGACGATAATGGTCAGGGTCAGGGTGGTGTCGGGAGCAGCAGTAATACCAACCAGGCCAGCGAGGATGCCGTTGAGGGCCATGGTGAGATCGGGCTTGCCGCCAACCACCCAGCTGGTGATGCCGGCAGCCAGGCCACCGAGGGCGGCAGCGATGGCGGTGGTGGTCACCACATAAGCGATGGCACCGGGGTTAGCGCTGAGCTCAGAGCCGCCGTTGAAGCCAAACCAACCGAACCACAGCAGGAAGACACCGATGGTCGCCAGGGGCAGGTTGGAGGGGAGAATCGGGCGGATATTGCCGTCGACGTACTTACCCTTGCGAGCACCGAGAACCAGGATCGCAGCCAGTCCAGCCCAACCACCAACCGAGTGCACCAAGGTGGAACCGGCGAAGTCATTGAAGCCGTTCTCGTAGAGGTAGCCACCGCCCCAATGCCAGGAGCCGACGATGGGATAGATGAAAGCAACAAAGAGGGCAGCAAAGACCAGGAAGGGCAGCAACTTGATGCGCTCTGCAACGCAGCCAGAGATAATGGTGGCAGCGGTGGCCGCGAACATCGCCTGGAAGATAAAGTCCGCATGATAGCTGAAGCTTTCAGCGGTATCGCCAATGGAGTAAAAGCGGGTATTGTCGGCATCGGCGTAGCTATCAATGCCGGGACCAGCAAAGCCAAGCCAACCGGGGATCAGCCAGTCATCACCCGGATACATGAGATTAAAGCCGCAGATCGCATAGGTCAGAATGCCAATGCAGATAATAAAGACATTCTTAAAGAGAATGTTCACGGTGTTTTTGGCCTGGGTCAAGCCTGCTTCAAGGCAGGTAAAGCCAAGGTGCATAATAAACACCAGGAAGGCGGCAATGACAATCCACAGATTGTCGGTGATAAACACCGCATCGAGGATGCTGTCAGCGACGGCGGTGTCCTGGATTTCACCGAGTCGAGGCAGGACCTCGTACTCGTCGTAGCCGGGGATTCCGTCATCTTCGGCACCAGCTTCAGCGGTGGGTGCCAATTCATCCCGGCTGGGAAGCCCGATATCGGGAGTGGGGGTGAGATCGAAGGCTGCCAGCAAAGGTGCGGCAGTGTCTCGATCAAGCATGGCATGGTCGCTACTGGCCCAGGCATTGGCGCCTAGGCTTACGGCGAGCGCAGCAATGCAGGTCAGCTTGAGCAGCAGAGTTCGCATTGATTCCGTCCTGTGTGAGGGTTGAGGGGAAATGGGAAATACACGGAAGTCCACCCACCCTAGGCACAGAACGCTCCAAATCTCCGGAGGCCAGCCCTGGACTGGCGCCATCCATATTACTACCTGTAAATACTTATCTTATGTATCTGACGGCGGGCCTCCCCTGGCTGCTCATTCTCTGAACACAGCCGTCGGGGCGAGTCTCATTTTATACATATGATCAATTTTTGATCGCATCTGCGTGCGATCGATTCACCAATGAACAGTGTGTAGCAGGTGAATGACAGTCTCCGTAAATTCGCCAAGCAATCGGGTCAAGGACAGGGCCAAGCAAAACAAACATGAGCCCAGCATCCGGCCCCTGGGCGCTCTCAGCCCATTGACCGAGGGCGCCTTAACAACGTGTATCCCAGCTTACGGCGATCCAATGGCGGGAAGCTAAGGCCAACCTGGGACTGGCGCACTCCAGTGCGCCAGGGAAAACAGCACCCGCGCAGCGGGTTTCCCCCGGTTTTTGCCCTTAGCTTCCCGCCATTGAACGCCGAGCCCCAGCTCGGCATTGAGAATAAAGGACTTGCGAAGCAAGCCGGCCTTATTTGGTGAGTTTATAGAGGTGCCCACAAGATAAGACCCGCGAGCACAAGCTCGCGGGTCACAGCAGGGGAGACTTCACCGGTCATCGCAGAGTGGAGTCAAGGCGGTTGGTTTCCACCACTTCGACCATGCAAGAGCAGACCTTCTTTAAAACTGGCCGAAGAGACGATAAGCGACCACATAGCCCTTATCGTCCACGGTAAAGATGCTGCGATTAGCATCGGTGGCATCATGGTAAGTCACCAAGTGGCTGACTGGGCCGCCACGGCCCATGCGGCCTTCACCGCCGGCGCGGTCGGCATTGATCGACCAATGCCAGTCAACGACCCCGGTATGGCGGTTGACGGCGAGGATGCGATCGCTGCTACCCTGGCGGGTCACCAGAAGATGGCGCGGGGTACTCGATACCAATTGATCGACGCCCGGCAGACTCCACTGCAATTGAATGCGCTGCACCTCTAAGGGGAACTGGTCAACATCTTCAAATTCCACCGAGTCCGGGAGGCTGCGCATGCTGTGCAAGGCCAGCTGTTCACCCGAACCGGTCCACAAAAAGATGCGATCGGACTGGTTATTAAAGGCTATCGGCTGACGGGTCACCGGGCCAGGCAATACCACACGGGCCACCTCTTCGCCGGAGAGCCGGTTTAAAACGTGCAAGACATTGGCACGGGAGCCGAGATAGGCGGTGCGCCCGCGCAATAGGGGCGGGGCGGTGAGACGGCTCACCGTATCGAAGGTCCAACGACGATCACGCTCGGTACTAAAGCAGTGCAGACGGCCTTCAATATCAGCGATGTAGGTGAGGCCATCGCTGGCGGCAATGGGATTGGCCAGGGGCACCGCGCGCAGATTCCACTGCCACAGCCAATAGGGCGTAGAAGTTTCTTCGTCATAGGTAAGGGCGTGAATACGGCCGGCCCAATCGCCAATGAAGATGCGCTGAGAGCCCAGGGAGCCCTGGAAGACCGGCGAAGTAGAGGGCAGGAAGCCACGACCGCCACTGCTGCCAAGATCGTGACGCCAAATCAATTGGCCGTATTCGGCGTCAAAACAAAAGAGAAAGTCGCCGGCAATGGCATAGAGGCGGGTATCGAAAGTGCGGGTTACGCCCATTTCAGCCCGTCGCTCGCTAGATAGGCGAACCCGGGCCACGGTGGGGGTGTGCTCAACCAGGCGCGGCAAAGCGCGGGTTTCCCACTTCGTCTTGCCGCTCATCGTATCAACAGCGTGAATCTTGCCATTTCGCAGTTGAAAGTAGACCACATCGGGAGTGGCAGGGCTAATCCAACTGGCATGAACCGGAACCGGGAACTGTAAATCCCACGAATATTCGAAGGGAATGTCGGCCAAGCGGCGAGCAGGACCATCGGCAGCACTGGCTGGGGAAGCACTAACTGCAGGAGCCCTCTGGGCCGGCGCGGCGCTGGAGTGAGCCACCCCTTCTGGAGCCACCTGCTGCTCTGGCGCCGAGGAACGACCGCAGCCACTGGCCAAACCCAATGATAGCACCGCTGCCAGAGCCAGGCCGCCGCGCAGCACACCACTTCGGGCAAAAAAAGCCGAACTGCATGCACAGCTAAGCGATTGGGACGAGGTTTGCGTGTTCACCGGGAATCCTCCTGCAACACCTGGGATAAGGATACCCCACGGGCCTGCTCGTACGCGATCAATGAGGCTACCACCTGGGCACTTTCCTCAGCGCTGGTAACCCCTGCCAATTCGGCAGCGAAAAGATAAGGCCGCCCCTGGCGACGGCGGGAAAGATCCTGCTCTAAATCACTGAGCGAACCATCGAAAAGACTCTGCGCCGCTGCTACCACCGCCTGCACCACCTCCGGCCGCAGCAAGGGATGTTCGGGAACCCCCTGCCGCAGCAGTTCCTGAGGTGAAAGCTGGGCGTCGATGGCGATCACGGGGTGCGACGCTCTTGGGTGGTCGACTGCCAGTCGGGCAGACTGCGGTCGAGTTCCTGCTGACGCTCACGCAGGCGAGCCTGATGACGCTCCAACACCCCCTGCCAAGCCGCCAGTTCGTCGGCACGACGCTGAATTTCATCTGCGGTGACCCGCTGCGGATCAGCCGGTGGGGCATAGGGTGCCACCACCCGCTGACCATGCGCAGCGTGCTCGGCAATTCTGGCGTCGTAGCGCTGCCGCCAGGTACTGCGGATACGATTGTAATGCGTCCAGAAATTGCTGGCCACCGAAGCATCGTGAAGCACTGCCACCGAGGTGTTGCCCTGGGTCGCATTGCCCTGGCGGTCGACGGTGGCAAAGCTAGCTTGCCGGGTGGTTTCCTCTGGCAGACGGATGTTATGGCGATGGTAACGTGAATAGGCAATCGCCCGGCGCTGCTCCAGCCGCATAAAGCGTTCTATCCAACGCCAACCCGTGAAGCCCATCTCAAAGGGCTTACGATCAAGATTAAACTCATCACCGCGGCGGCTCAACTCGACGACATAGGTGCGGCGCAGGACGCGCAGATTGAAATAGTCTTCAACCCGCCCCTGGGGCAAACGCTCTGGCCAGTTAAAGCGCTGCTTATTGGAAAGGCCCTGAAACTCGAAGGTGAAGTGATTACCGTGGTCGTTGAGACGATCAAAGATGATAACCCCGAAAATTTCGCCCTGGGCCATGCCATAGCCATCTTCGAAGGTCGTCGGACGATTGGCATCATAAGGGGGAATTTCAAGCTCGCGAATTTCGCGGGTGGTGTAGAGACGCTGACGGTAACGCTCTTCAATGGCCTCGCGAATGCGCTGAGAGAAGTTGCCATTGCTTACGCTCAAAGAACGATCGGGGAAATTAAAAGCTTCTTGCGGGCCGGTACCCGGCTCTACGTCAAAAAGGCGGAAACGGGTGCCGTGCTCATTCGTGCCAATAACGGTAAGGCTCACCTGACGGGTGCGCACGCGCAGGGCCTGTCGCTCAAGGATCACCGCCATGCGGCGATCCTCAAGGGCCTCGGCGTCCATGACAAGACTGGCGCCGCCCTCGGTATCCTTGCGCAAGAAGTCGTACTCGCGCACCATATTATCAAGGATCTCATTGTAGACGGTAGCGTGCTCGCTGAGGTATTCGGCACTGGCAGAGACGCGATTGCGCAGGCGGAAGCGCAGGTAATGGAAAACTTGGTTTTCACCCAGGCGGTCGCGGACCAATATCCGGTCGAAATTAATCGGCCGGAAATCCAGTTCATAGATTTCGGTATCGCGGGGCTCATCGACCATCGCCCGCAGGGTTGCAATCTCCTGCTCGTAGGTCAATCCCTCGGCGGCCTGCAGCGGCGAGCTAAGGCCCGTCGAACCAAATAGATATACTGCACTCAGGGCTGCAGTAAGGAAAAGTCCCCGACGACTTCCCAGGTCTTTAGACCACCCAGCGATTCGCGACAGCATGGCACCCTCCTCACCCGTCCATTTGCGGCATACCGCCCCCCACGGGCGCGGCTTGCGCAAGTCGCCACGGTAGGAGGGGCCGGGGGGTGCGCAAGGAGAGCAAAACAAGGCTTAGGTCGGAGTGCATCAGACGCCGCAGCAGCCCATTCCGGCACCCCAGGGGGCCAACAGCAGCTCAGAGAGTGGCAGGAGAAGAGGGGATGCAGGGGGGCTTATCGCAGTCCGGGGAGAAAGACCACCCAGCACAGACGCCAGACGTTGGACACCCGGTCATCGCCCATTGCCGCGCATGCCTCGCTTTTCCAAGGGAAACGTAGGTTTGCCGTCAACAGCAGCGCAAGAGCCCAGGGCGGGTCTGCCAAGGAGGGGCCTATTCGATGAAGTAGGCTCGGTAGTCCCCATAGCCGGCTGCGGCAAGCTCTGCCAGGGGAATAAAGCGCAGGGCGGCCGAGTTAATACAATAGCGATAGCCCCCCAACTCGGCCGGACCGTCGGGAAAGACATGACCGAGATGGGAATCGGCAAAACGAGAGCGCACCTCGGTGCGCCGCATGCCGTGGGAGCGGTCCTCGCGCCTGACGATCAGACGGGGCTCCAAGGGGCGGCTAAAGCTCGGCCAACCGGTACCCGAATCAAATCGGTGCAGACTCGCAAAGAGGGGCTCACCGCTCACCACATCGACGTAGATGCCCTCTTTTTGATGATCCCAGTAGGCATTAGCAAAGGGGCGCTCGGTCCCCGACTCACAGACGACCCGATATTGCTCGGGGGTCAACAGCCGTCGTAATTGCTCGCGCGGGGGGATTTCTACCGCCTGCCAACGCTCCAGCAAAGCACTGGCAGGCGCTTCTGCCCAGCGCTGGGCAAGGAAGGGTTCTCGCCCACTGGCGCGGGCGTAGCGCTGGTAGTGAGCGACCTGGCGTTCACTGAAGCGCTGGTGCTCGGCCTCGGCAAGATAAAAGGGCTGGGCCTGGCGAATCTCCACCGCCAGCGGCCGACTAAAACGCCCGGAAGCGGCCAGGCGCTGCCGACTGGCCTGGGCAAGTCGCGCCTGGAGATCATCGCCGACAAAAATAATCGGCGCATAGTGGGACCCTCGATCGGCAAACTGCCCCCCGCCATCGGTGGGGTCAATGCTGCGCCAATAGACCTCCAAAAGATCGGTATAAGCCACCTTCCGCGGATCGAAATGAACCTGCACCGCCTCGACATGGCCACTGCCGCCGGCCACCACTTGGCCATAGGTGGCGGTTTCGGCGGCGCCACCGGTATAACCGCTGGCCACCTGCAAGACCCCAGGCAAGGCCCGAAAGGGCCCCTCCATGCACCAAAAGCAGCCACCGGCAAAAATCGCTCGCTCGGCCTGCGGCCAACGTTGATCAGCCGTAGCCAGGGCTTGCATGTCCACCTCAACCGCTCGCACCTCGGCCATGCACCAGGGGCCGAGGGCCAGGATCACGATCGTCATTATCGCCGTCAGTTGCCGCATGGACCACTCCTTAAAAGATCTCTACGCAACGGCCGCCGTCTTGCGAGGCGTCAACCATTGCGCCGCCCCTGAGCTCTGCCAAGGTGCGCATCTTCCCATTTTCTTCTACCACCCCCTTTTGAGCACCCGCCTAGCGGCGATCGTCGATGCGAGGAACAGCATGAGTGAGCAGGTCATTAACCCCCGTTTTCGTGGTTTCATCGGTCTCACCACCCATCCCGAAGGCTGCGCCCAATCGGTGCGCCAGCAACTAAAGGTGGTGCAAGCGGGCTGCCCGGGCTCTGGCCTCGGCACCATGCTGGTGATTGGCAATTCCACCGGTTACGGCCTCGGCAGCTTCCTCACCGGCGTCTTTGGCTATGGCGCCAAGGCCCTGGGTGTGTGCTTTGAGCGGCCGCCACAAAACAATAAAACCGGCAGTCCTGGCTGGTATAATCTCTGCGAAGCCCAGGCCCAGGCCCGGGCCGCCGGCAAACAGGTGGAAACCATCGTTGGCGATGCCTTCTCCGATGAGATCAAGGCCCAGGTGGTGGCCGCCCTTAAAGAGCGCTTCGGCCCTGTCGACTGCATTGTCTACAGCCTCGCCGCCCCCAAGCGCCTCGACCCCCGGGATGGCGTGCTCTACGCCTCTACCCTTAAGCCGGTGGGCAAGACCTACACCGGCAAATCCATCGACCTACGCGACAATAGCATCGGCGAAGTAACCATCGAGCCAGCCAGCGACGACGATATCCAGGGCACGATCAAAGTCATGGGCGGAGAGGATTGGCAACGCTGGATTGAACTACTCGACGAAGCTGGCCTTTTAGCCAAGGGCTGCCGTACCGTTGCCTATAGCTATATCGGCCCCCAGGTCACCTATCCCATCTACCGCTCCGGCACCATCGGCAAGGCCAAGGAGCATCTCGAAGCCACCGCCAAAACCCTTGACCAGCTGCTGCAGCAGCGCTGCCAGGGCCATGCCTGGGTCAGCGTGAATAAGGCCTTGGTGACCCAAGCCTCTGCCGCTATTCCGGTGGTTCCCCTCTATATCTCCCTCCTCTTTAAGGTTATGAAGGCGAAGGGCAGCCACGAAGGCACCATTGAACAAACCGTGCGCCTCTTCAATGACCACCTCGCACCCGGCAAAGAGCCCCAACTCGATAGCGAAGGGCGCATCCGCCTCGACGATTTAGAGATGGACGCCAACGTGCAAGCGGACGTCGATCACCTGTGGCAGCAGGTGAACAGCGAAAACTTCCTTGAACTCGCTGACTTTGAGGGCTACCAACGGGACTTTCACGCCCTCTTCGGCTTTGGTTTAGACGGCATCGACTACAGCCAGGCGACCGAAGTCGACCGCAGTCTCTAGACGACGAGCGCTGTCCCGTTAAACGCCAAGAGCCGGGGTCCATTGACCCCGGCTCTTGGCGTTTTCCCGATTCACCAAACTGCCAGATTACTCAACCGGAGGCAAATCCACCCCTCGCAGTTCCTCAACCGGATTGGCGGCGGGGGCCGGCGCTGGGCGCGGCTGAACCGTTGGCTGTGGGGCCGGGGCCTCCTCAGCAGCGGGGGCGCTGCCCTGACTGCGATCCGGGACGGTGACCGCCGAGGGATCATTGTCGACACTAGCCGGCACCGGCTCTGAGGGGCGGGGCAGAGTATTGCCAGCCGGAGCGCTGCCAGCGAGGGGCTGCAGGGCGGGCTGAATCCGCATTTCAGGGCTGGGGCGAACCTCGCGTTCCCATGGCTTAAAGCCGGCCCGTTCGATGCGAATGTTCATCATCTTCACCGGCAAGGGCACCACCGTTGGCGTATTGCCACGGAAGATGCCATCAACAAAGATATCAGCATTTTCAGGGATCGAGCTAATGGTTACATCAATCAGCGCAGCTTCCTCAAGCACCGGAGCCGTGCGGTCTGGGCGAACCCGACCGGGGAGACCGCGGGCATCAAACATGCGGCGCAGACCCCAAAGGGCGGTGTCACAGGCATCCCAGGCAGCCTTCGAAACGGGCCGGCCGGCATCGCTGACAATCCGCGGGTTGTTGACATCATCGGCAAAGCCGCGGAATTCGTTAGTCCAGATCTCTTCGCCATCGGGGTTAATTACCCGCACCAGCACCGTCGCGGTAATACGACCCGGACGGGGCCCAATCGAACGACTACGCTCAATGCCGGTTATCCGCGTCAGCACCACGTAATGGGCGCCAGAGGCGGCGCCCACCGGGCCCTGATTCCAGCGTCGATCGCTAGAGTTGGGGAGGGTTGAGCCTACCCAGGCCTCGGTATTGGTGATCAGCATATCCGCACGGCGCGCCATAGAGCGGGCGAGCTCGGTGTTCGCAGCCGGATAGTCTTCATGGATGACGGAGGCATCAACCGGGGCGAAGAGCACAATTCGCTGCACTAAACCACCGGGGGTGGCTGTCTCTTGAGGCTTATTATTCGGATCCCAGGTACGGGGAGAGCCGCAGCCTACCAAGAGGAGACCGGCGATGGCGAGTACGGTGATGAGGGAGGCGGTGAAAGTTTTCATGCGGGGATAATGATGCCTTTTTCGCCGAGGCCAAGAGACTATTGAGCCCCTCCGCCGCAGCCCACCATATGCCCTGAAAGGGCGCGCTGCCGCCCGCCAATACCCCGGCTCCCAGCCATTTCACCCCCCTCCCTTCCTGGAGTCACCATGCTACGTGGCATTTCGCCCCTCATCAGCCCCGAACTCCTGCAAATTTTGGCCCGCATGGGCCATGGCGATGAAATCGTTCTCGCGGATGCCCATTTCCCCGGGGAAAGCTTTAACCCCCGGGTGCTACGTGCCGATGGATTGCGCATCCCCGATCTTCTTGCCGCCATCCTGCCGCTGATCTACCTTGATCAATACGACCGCGAGCATTTAGTCATGATGGCGGCGGTGCCCGGCGACGAGCTTGAGCCACGGGTTGAGGAAGCCTACCTCGCGGCGATCAAACCCGCCGCCCCCGATCACCAACCGATTACCCGCATCGATCGCTTTACCTTTTATGAACGCACCAAGGCCGCCTTTGCCGTGGTCATGACTGGTGAAACCGCCAAATATGGCAATATAATTCTAAAAAAGGGCGTAACCATCTAGCGTCCTGCCCACTAAATAACCATCAAAATTCTTTGTGGCGCAGGGCATCTGGGCCTTGCGAAAAGCTCGAAATAGCGCTGCTGTCCCTTCGCTTTGTGCGCCTTGCAGCTACCCTACGCCCTACGGTGCTGCGCATTCCTCAAGGCATTTTGGGACGGCGTACTTGTCGTAGCGGCAATCGCCGGGTGGGCCCACTTTCCGATTACGGAAATAACCATGAAGCCCCTAGGCCCCACCAGACGATGAGAGCGATAACCAGCAAGACCAGCAGCAGCCATCGCCGCCCGGAATGATCGCCAAAGGGATCATAGCCGTGGCGGCGACTATGCGGCGGCAGGCGCTTGAGGTGGGTAAGCACCCGGCCTAGGGAACGGGTAATGTGAACACGCCCATTGATTGCCCAGCCACAGCCTTCAAGCAGTGGCCCCAGGGTTCGGGCGCGCAATTTCAGCCAGGCCAGCACCATGCTGGGCCCAGAAACCACCAATACGATACCAAGGAGAGCCAGCGGGATTTGCCACCATGCAAGGCTGGCAAAGACTGCCAACATGCCGCCCATAGCACCGCCAATGGCGCCAATGGCAAGGCCGATAGCCGCAAAAATACCGGCGAATCGCGCTATGTCGAAGGGGGTACGCGGGCTTGCTCCAGCCTCACCCTGGGACAGCCCTTCACTCAACACGGTATTGACACCGCCCGCCATCGCCCCATCAACCTGCTGCTCGCGGGAACTGGCTAGACGCTCGAATTGGGTCTCAATAAAAGACGCCAACTTGCGCCATGGCGTCCAAAATGCCTGCGGAATACTTATCGGCGCCTCACTCAAGCGCAGCAAAAGGGCATCCCAATCCCGGCCCTGGCGATCAAAATAAATTCCCGCCCGTCCCGGCATCAGCTGACTTAAGTCACCGCGCATCAGCACCGCGGCGATGTGGATCGGCTGCTCGCCGGCCCGCGTGCAGCGACAGTAAACCACACAGCAGCGGGCAAGGGCGGCAAACGGGGCATGCGTTGCCGGATCATCGACCTGGAGAACGAGGTCGCAACGCCGTTCATCCAGGTAGAGTTGGCCAGATTGAAAAATGGCTGATGCATTGACACTAAAAAAGTCATCAAAGGTGACGAAATTTTTCAATAAGCGGGCGAGATCCCGGCGGTAAAGCACCAACTTATTCACATCACTAATCCCGTCGACTTCATCGCGAACCGCCAAATCTTCATCGATGAGTGCGCGCACCTGATCAAGCCAAGAACTGGCGAGAATCTCGCGGATACGGGGAATCCCCAAGGGCTCGACGGCCGATGCCGTTTTGGCCGCCGCCCAACTGCGATAGGGCTCTAGTCTCTGGCAAACCGCTCGCCATGTTGGCTCATCCAGGGTTTGGCCATCATGGCCTAAGGGCTGCAACACCTGCCGTCGAAAGCGCGTCAGCGCCGATTCCCAGGCAGGATTCACCGCCAGACCCCAGTCCAGCCGGGACTCCAAACTTGGATGCTGCAGGGGCAGGATTTTTATCTCACTCGGCAACGAACTGAAATCGCGTCCAGCCAATGAGGACCAATCAAGGCCACCATCAACCATCGCGTGCGCTCCCTGATCAAAGCGCAGGACTCGGCAACGAGCGAAGAAATCATCAATTTTGGCGCGCACCTCGTCTAAAGCAGCGACTGCCGCCGGCGTATCCTGCGCCAAAGGCAGAAGGCGAGCGCTGTCCTCGCTCCCCTGCTCGGCGCTGCGCCACCATGCGTCATAGGCGGCGAGATCGGCGACGAAACGGTCCACGGTTGGCCGATCAATGCCGTGCAGGCCACTACGGTCTGCAACCGAACCGGCACAGGTCTGGATTTCGCCGATCAAGCGAATCAGCGCCTCGTCTTCGCTGGCGGCGGCCGTAATTACCCCATCGCCGTTAAAACGGGCGGCACAGAGAATGCGTAAGAGGTCCCCCGTATCGCCTGGGTGCAATACCTCCGCCGACAAGCCCAAAGCGCGGATCACGCGCTGCGCCGAGCGCCGCAAACGGCGCCCCTCCTCGCAGTCATCACGGATCGCGGCAATCGGCAGTTGATCTCCCGCCGTTAAAATCAGGCCAGGATCAGCCAAGCGCTCGACCACCCACGATACCGCAGCCGTCACCTCCGGGACTCGAATGCGACCATCCCCATCAGAATCGATGAGAGAAAGGGTGCGGCTATCGATGTCCAAACCGCGCACCGGGCAAGCCAGGGCCACCCAGAGCTTACGATCAAGGGAGGGCAGTGCGCGCAGTTCACCGCTTCCCAATAAGCTTACTTGATCAAGGGAGCCGCGACGCCGAATAACCCAGTTAAAGGGTTCAGCGCTAGGTTCGTGACTGGCGATGGGCATCGCTTTTAGCCGATCTTCAGCAACTCAACCTCAAAAATCAACGTTGCCCCGCCAGGAATGACACCTCCGGCGCCCGCCTCGCCGTAGCCCAGAGAAGCGGGAATGGTGAGTTCAGCTTTCCCGCCCTCGCGCATCAACTGCAGGCCTTCAGTCCAACCGGCAATTACCCGATTGAGGGGAAAACTGATTGGCTGCCCACGCTCGTAGGAGGAATCGAAGGTTGAACCATCAATCAAGGAGCCCCGGTAGTGCACGGTGACGGTATCCGCGGGGCCCGGCTGTGCCCCTTCGCCTGGCACCAGATGCTGGATCTGCAGGCCACTTTCGGTTACTTCGACGCCAGGTTTTTCGGCATTGCTGGTTAAGTAGGATTGTTGTTCGCTGCTCATCACGGTACTTTCAGAGAGGTCGACTTATTCAGGCGACGGTGGAGTTGGTTCTGGTGGCAGGGGCGCGGGGGGCTCTGCCGAGAATGGTTCCGCATCAACCGGAGGCGCTGCGCTGCCTAGGCGGGGGCGCACGCTGACCCGCACGGTTGTTGTCGTTGTCGTCAACCAGGAGGGCGCCAGCACCCGCACCGTGCGCTCCTCGCCAATGGCACCGCGCCGAGCATCACCAACATCGACATAGGCACGAAGAATCTGCACCGGATCTTGTTCGCGCAGACGGTTCACCGGACCACTCACGGTTAAGGCGACAACGGGCGGCGTAATCTCAATCTCGTATCGGGCGAGGATGTCTGGCGGCGCCAGGGCATGCACCGGAACCGGGCCGATTACCCGGGTTTCCGGCGCTGGCGAAACCCGCACCACGGCCTCGGGCTGCTCGACCGTGCGCACCGGAGCATCACCAACCTGAATCACCAAGGGCACCCGTAGCTCCTGCATTTCGCTGATAGTTGCCGAGACATCGCTCAAATCGATGGGACGCACCGGCACGCGACCGCGCTCCCGCAGGCTGGCAATGACATTCGCCGGGCCTTGAACTAGCACCTGCGAGCGAACCAGCGACACCTCAGCCCGCAAGCCCTCGGCTAGGCCGCTAATCGCTGGCCGTCCCTCAAGGGTTAGCACATCTTCGATAACCCGAGCAAATTCAGCGCGGATACGATCAACACTGCGAGAACGAAGGGTGAAAGCGGGATTGAGGCGCAATAAACGCTCGGTGATATTGAACTCTTGAAAACCAGCGGTTAAGCCATCGGTGGTCACCGTGAGCATCGGCGCCAAGTCCTGCGCCACCACGTCCTCAATCTGACGCTGGGGGCCAGCGATGGTGACACTAAATTCATTTGGCACTAGAGGGGTGGAGAGCCGGTAATTGGCGGGCAAGCCACGTAGCTGTTCCGGCAGCACCTGAATGGTGAAGGTCCGCTCTACGGTGATTTGGGTACCCGTAAACAGATATAAAGCCACCGCCATGAGGAGGGCCAAAAATTTAAGCTGCCAGCGCCGGAAAAGGAAGTTCATGCCGGCTTCTCCCGGACCGAACGCCCGAAAATACGACCTAAGAGAATACGTACATCATCACCATTGAGATCGCGAATCAACTTTCCGCGATCGGCTACGGAGATAATCCCGGTTTCTTCCGATACCAGAATTGCCAAGGCATCAGTGTCTTCGCTTATCCCGATTCCCGCCCGATGCCGGGTGCCAGAAAGATCTTTGTACTCGAAATTTTCGGTGAGCGGCAAAATGATGCCGGCACCAGCAATGCGACCTCCAGAAATGATTAAGGCCCCATCGTGCAAAGGCGAGTCCTTCCAGAAAATGGTGCACAAAAGTTTGGTCGTAATCTGAGCATCCATCGGCTGGGCAGCGATATAGTCATCTAAGCGGTCGTTGCGCTCGATTACCACCAAGGCGCCAATGCGGCGGGCGGCGAGATATTCGGCGGCGCTGACCAGCTGCTCGATAATCAGAACATTATCGCCGGTTACCGGGCCACCAAGGAAACCACCCATGCGGGTAAATAGGCGGCGTAACTCAGGCTGAAAGACAATGGCAAGGATAATCGCCGAGAAGGAGATGGCGTTTTGTAAGAGCCAATTGAGAGCATGCAGGCCAGCGAGGTGGGAGGCCAGGGCGGCAAAGACAATGAGGCTCAAGGCGATGGCCAAGCCGCGCAACTTCACGGCCGCACTGATCTTCTCTAAGGAAAGAAATAGCCAGTAGATAATCACCGTCAGCACGGTGATCTGGAGGAGAGGATTCAGAATCTGGAAATAGATGCGCTCCCAGTCCATTACGGCATAACACCACAGCTCAGCGCCCGCGCAAGGGTGAGGGCATGGGAAGCCCCACGGCAATCATGCGCCCGGATGACTGCCACCTGGGCCGCCAATAGGGCATGCACCATATGGCTGGCGGCATCGCGCTCGGCCATGCTTAACCCGGGACCAAGCAGGGCAGGGAAGAGGGATTTGCGCGACACCGCCAGCACCAGGGGCCGGCCCAGGCTCTGGCGCAAACGGGGCAAGGCGCGCAGCAAGGCCAAATTGTGCTCGGGCGTCTTGCCAAAGCCGATCCCAGGATCGAGTAAGATCGCCTCCCGTCGCACCCCGGCAGCGGTGGCGAAGGACAGTTGGGCAGCGAGAAAGCCCTCAACTTCCGCGACCACGTCGCGATAAGTCGGGGCCACCTGCATACTGCCAGGCTCTCCCTGCATGTGCATAAGTATCAATCCCGCATCGGCAGCCGCTACGGCCTCTAGAAGTCCTGGGTCGCGCCCGCCGCCGACATCGTTTATTAAATGGGCACCGGCAGCCAATGCTGCCATGGCCACCCGACCGTGGCGGGTATCGACACTCAATCGAGCCTGCGGACGATGCTGCCGCAGACCCTGTAAAACCGGAAGCAGGCGCGAGAGCTCTTCATCCTCGCTGACGGGGGCAGCCCCCGGCCGGGTGCTCTCAGCCCCGAGATCAAGCCACTGCGCCCCATGAGCAAGGTGCTGATCGGCCCGGGCCAGCACCTGGTCCCAATTACCTAACTCGCCACCATCGGAAAAGCTATCCGGCGTGAGATTTACAATCCCCATAAGGCAGGCAGCCTCGCCGTCATCCCAGGTCACTAGCGCCGGCTTCACTGCTGCTCCCATCCTTTTCACTCACATCCACCATTCAAGTTTACCCCGAGAACCCAGCATGGGCCCCGGTAAATATTCACCATTGGGAACCCCGCCAGAGGGCATTATGCTTTCCACCATGGACAATACCCCGATCCCTGTGACGGGCAAGGTCGGCTGGGCGAGACCCTGGCTGTTTGCCACCGTTTGCTCTGTCGTCTTGGCCCTCGATCTGCTCAGCAAGTGGTGGATCTTCCGCCATCCTCAAGAGATTGGCCCGGATCACCCGGCGTGGCTGTGGTCGCGACAGGATCACTGGCAGGAGGTGGAGTGGGTTTTCCCGCAGATAAACCCCGGCGCCGCCTGGTCCATCGGTGCCAATACCCCATGGCTCATCGTTGCCCTTACCGTGGTCTTGGTGCCGGCGATTATCGCCTACTATTTCTGGCAAATCCGCGGCATTCAGCGCCCCTGGGAACACCTTGGCTTTGCCGCCATTATTGGTGGCGCCCTGGGCAATGCCTGGGATCGCTTCGCCAGCGCCATCGCCGGCGATCATGCCTATGGAGGGGTGCGGGATTTTATCCATGTCGATCTCAATTGGATTGGCATCCCCTACGTCTGGCCCACCTTCAATATCGCTGACAGCGGCATTAGCGTTGGCCTGGTGGTGGTCATCATTGCTTCTTTTTTCAACATACCTGCCGCTTCCCCGAGACACCTTAACGGAGATGATGACCTAGGTGTAGCCGGATCGAAAGACCCAAGCTGACAATGTTGATGCTTGGTACCCCAGGCCCAAGACCAACATTCAGCCTAAATACAGGGCAACAGGCCCAAGCCGTGTGCATGGCACGGCGC
This sequence comes from Planctomycetota bacterium, assembly GCA_007695355.1. Lineage (GTDB taxonomy): Bacteria > Planctomycetota > UBA11346 > UBA11346 > UBA11346 > REDP01. The sequence goes on along the minus strand of REDX01000149.1, from coordinate 38,080 downwards.
CCCCAAAGTGCCACTTACGGTTTCATCTTTCATCTATACACCGCACCATGAACCGTAAGCTGAACCAATTAAGGAAACATTGACCACATGATCTATGCTCTGCGGGTACTTAAGCGATTTCTTGTCGCCTTGAAGCCCATTGCCAGAGGGCACCTTAAGTACCATGATGTCTGTAACCCCAGAGCCGTCCCGCTGTTGACAGCGCTACCTAGGCAAGGGGGGGAGCTCCCCCCTTGCCTCCCTTTTGAGAGCCCCTTGCGGAACCATCGAGGCCTGCCATGTATGTGACCCCCAATGGCGATATCGCCTGTAAGATCATCTGCTATGGCGCCCCTGATTCCGGTCGCAGCACTTTCATCACTAGCCTTCATCAGCATCTTGGGGGGGGGCATATCAGCGATCTGACCAGCATCGATCTTGAGGGCGAGGCAGCCAAGGCCTTTATTTGGAAAAGCGGCCAGCAAGTTCAGGTAGAAGGCCGCTCGCTGATCGTCACCGTTATAACCCTTAGTGGGCGCTCACGCTTCCATCAAGCCCGCCAAACCCTAGTAGAGGCTAGCGATGGCGTGCTCTTCATTGCCGACACCCGACGTAGTCAGCTTGATCTCAATATCGATGCCATGAACGATCTCATGGATCACCTGCGGCACCATCAACTGCCTGAACAGTTACCAACCGTCATTGCTTACAATCGTTGCGATGACCCCAGCACGATATCGGTGCGCCAACTCGATCCCCTCCTCAATCACTTCAGCGCCCCATCCATCGAAACCGTCGCCAGTCAGGGCCTGGGCGTTGATGCGGTCTGGCTTACGCTGGTATCGATGCTCGTGCCGGAGGCAGAAAATGCTCTTGGCGACCTTGGACAAGGGCCCGAGCCCCAATTAGGGGCCCCCGCGGCCAGTGGCTGGCTGCTCTCTTGTCACGCCTGTGGATCCATGCTGGAAGTCGATAATGCCGAAGTGGGGGATGTTTTTACCTGTGGCTCTTGCGGCGCCTCACTGCGGGTGATAGATCCGGAAACCGGTAGCACCGGCCCGGTTGTCCACCCTGGCATCAGCCCCAGCACCTCCAGCAACGGGGGCGCCAGTTTGGAAAGCCAGGCCTACGGCTTACAAAGTCTGCCTCATCCTAGCTCAGCAGTTGAACCCTTGAGTGCCATCGGCACTGGCACCGGTCCCATCTCTGCTGCCAAGCCCTTTGAGCTCACCGGCTTTGACTTACTTAAAGAGCTTGATTCCAGTCCCCTTGGACAGCGCTTTCGCCTCTATGAACCAGCCCGCAAACGCAAAGTTCGCGCTTTCCGTATCGACCCCAGCGTGGTCGCCAGCTCGGGGTACAGGGTTCAAATTGAGCCATATGTGCGCATGGCCGCCAAAGTTCGACATCAAAATATTGTTAGCATAATTGGTCTGCGGTGGCAGGGCAACAAACCCTACCTTATTAGCGAAGATGCTCCCAACTACGAAAGTCTCACCCAAGTTCTTGCTCGGCGCCGGCGCCTTTCGCCGGTACAAGCAATGGAAATCGCCAGACATATCGCCACCGCCCTTGAAGAGGCGGCGCGCCAAGGAGTGGTGCACGGCTTCCTGCGCCCGGATGTGGTACTCCTATCGCCCGAGAATCATGTCCTCATTGACGGCCTCGGCATCCCTAAGGCCCACGCCCATCTCATCCAGGCCCTGGAGGGGCAAAGCCCCAGTACGGAGTTTTACCTCGCTCCCGAACATCTGCTGGTTGATGCCCCCTCCGACATTCGCTCGGACCTCTTTCTCATTGGTGCCTTAATTTACCGCATGGTGAGCGCCGAGGGCCTGGTCACCGGATTCAATGCCGTTGAAGCTCTGCATCGCTTCAATGCTACCGGTATGGGCACCGTCGCCGGTGCTGGACAAAGCATGCCAAAGGAATTGGTCAGTCTGCTCGGTAAACTCACCGCTGTCGATCGCCGCGACCGTTTTCAACATTACGGGGAGGCCATTGAAGCCTTTGAACGGGTGATTGGCATCCTTGAACGTCGCGGCGGTGGCAGTGGCGCTACCTCCCGGGCGCAAACCGGAACGCGTCGCCGCACTGGCGACTTTGCTCGTGGTGGTGCCGGGGCCATCCGTGGTGGTACCGGGGCCATCCGTGGCGGTACCGCCCCAATCCGCGCTGGCACCACCACGCGCCGAGCGGGGACTCCCCCAGTTCGCACCACGGGTAGCCTCAATCGTACCCGAGATCTTGGCCAGGGCAGCACCCCCCCTGAGCGACGACGTAAACGGACGCCTATGATTTCAGGCGTTGGTCTGATTCTCATCATCTCGCTCATCGCCGTCCTCCTCGTCGCCGTTGGCTATCTGATCTACCAGCAGCAACAGGTAACCCAAGTCACCACCGCCGCCCAAAGCACTCGGGCCAACGTAGATCCTGACCCGCAACAAACCCCACCCCCGCTGCCACCCCTGCAGGCGGCGCGCAATGCGGTGGCTGCCTACGAGGCTGATCCGAATAACGACGAACGCCTGCGCAATGCCCGCAATGCCATCGCCCAACTGACCGGCGCAGAGCGGGTGACACTTGATCAGCGCTTACGCACCGCCCGCGATGCCCACCTCGCCAGCAACGCCAGTAGCGAGACTCCTGCCCCAGCCCCGAGTGATGCCCACCCCCCGCAAACCACGGTTGCTCCAGAGCAAGTCACGCCGCCCACAATGAGGCCTACCGCCACTCAGCTCTCTGCCCGCGAGCAAGAGCAGCTGGCCATCCTGCGGCGGGAGCAGCGCTTCCAGCAAGCCATCAGCTTTGTGCGCGAACGCCTAGCCCCTGGAGAGATGCTGGACTTCCACCTCAACGATATCCGTGATGATTACATCCGCGAGCGCACCCTGGCGCGGGAGCGGGTTAGCGCCGCCGCCACCTTTGCCGAGCTGAGTTCCCTAGTCGAACCCGCGCTCAATCGCTGGCAAATCAATGACGAAGATCGCAGTTGGGCCGAGGGACAAATCGCTGCCGCCCGCGAGCGCTGGGCTGATTCAGCAATCAGCACTGTCGCCACTGCCCCTGTTGAAAACCCAGCCACCTCTGCCGCCGCAACTGTCGAGCACAGCAGCCCAACTCTGCCGCAACCACCAACTTCAAGCTTTACCCTTCCAAAGATTTCGCCAGCTGGCTTTACCCACCTCGAACTCAGCACAGATCGCCGCATCGTCGATATTATGCGCTCAGAGAACCCTGATCGCCAAGCCGTCTCTGAGGCGATTGGGCAAATACCCGCCGATAGCCAAAACCTACTTACCCTGGCCCTGCGCGAAGAACTCTGGTTTAAGGGGCCGGCAATTATCCAACAGGCGATCAGCGACAATCAAGCCCGTCTGCGAGTGACCAACCCAGTAGCCGGCGGACAGTGGGACGTGGTTTCCGCCGATGATCGCGGCCTGGTTATCCGTAATCCCACCGGCAGTTCGATGACCATTAACTGGCGAGCCATGGGCCATTCCGAACAGGCCCAACTTTATCAGCAGTTGAGCCGAGTGGCCAATATTGGCGCCGAATCCCTGGCTGCCGCCGCGGTAATCAACCTCACCCTTGGCCAACGCACCCAAGCCGCTCTCTTAGCCCGTCAGGCCAAGCAAGCCGACTATCCCATGGCCACGCAACTGAGTGCACTACTCGAACTCGACCGCGACCGGCATCTCATTGAAATCATTGGCCAGGGCATTGCCGCCGCCAAACAACTCGATCCCTTCGTTTTGGAAGAAGTCAGCACCAGCCTGAAGGCCATCAATACTCCACCACAATTGGTCAAAGATGCGGTTGCTTATTTCGATAAGCAGCGCGCAGCAATTCTTGCCGGCACCGCCGTCGACAACACCGCCCACGACCGGCTCACCTTCGATAAGCCCGATGATCGACTCGCTTTCAGCCAGCGTAGCGGCTGGATGATCGACAATGGTCGCTATAATAACACTGGCTCTGGCTTACTCCAGCGCAACGATTTGGGGAATGCCGAGTCCTTCAGCACCACCTTCTCTTTGCGCAATACGGAAGGCCGTTTCCGCATCTCCTTCCGCGGCGTCGAAGTCATTGGCCAAATCGCCAACCGCCGCATGGCCATCCGCAGTGCTGGCGTCAATCAAGAACAGCACCAAGAGTTCACCTTCGCCGCCAATACCATGTACACCCTGGCGATGAAATATAATCCAATGACCCGCCTGATGGAGGTACAGATCAACCGCCTCAATCCGATCAGCGTTGGTCTACCTCGCGCCACCTCTTCGCTTATTGTTAGCGCTGAGGACAACCATCTCATCAGCCTCGATTCTATCACCATCAGCCGTTTCGGCCAATCCCAGCCTGCAGACCAGGAATCCATTCTCGCTCAGCAAGAAGCCCTGCGCAGCCTTGGCCTGACCCCCTTCGGCAATACGATTAAGGATCCCGAATCGCCAGCGATCATCATCCCCGAAGGGATCTCTCGCTCTGGCCTGGCTATCCCACTGCGTGAAAATGATAAAGGCATACGTTTTAAGGCCTCAGGCAACGGTCAACTCCTCATTCGCGTGAGTCCGCAATCCCAAGGCACCGACGGCAATTATATTAGCCTTGAACTCCCCGCCATCGGCGAAGAGCCAAGCACCATCAGCGTCCGCATCAATAACGGCATGTGGGAATTGAAGGCTGAATATCCAGGCAGCAACCCCGTCATCCTTGACCACGACCTCCCTGCCGGCGCTAACCAAGTGGTGGTCATGGGCGAAAAGATGGTCACCATACATTCCACCCCCGAGCCCCTGCCCTAAAGGATTGGCCACCTGCATGATCGACTCCAGCAGCAAGACCTTTGTCCTCGATACCAACGTCCTCCTTCATAATCCCAACGCGCTCTTTGCCTTCGCTGACAACCACGTGGTCATCCCCATAACCGTACTGGAGGAATTGGATAAATTCAAAACCGGCGGCAGTGAATTGGGGCGCAATAGCCGCGAAGTCGTGCGCATGCTCGACCGCCTGCGACAAAAGGGTTCCCTGCGCGAAGGCATTCCTACCGATAGCGGCGGACTGGTGCAGGTGGTGCTGCGTTACGATGAGCTCAGCGGCCTCTTACCCGGCCTCAATGATAATCGCATCCTCGGCTGTGCCCATGGCCTCAAACGCGAAGGCCACCAGGTGGTCTTTGTCTCCAAAGACATTAACGCTCGTATTAAGGGCGACGCCCTGGGTTTGGCCTGCGAAGATTTCGAGAATCAAAAAGTCAATATCGACGAGCTCTACCGGGGTTGGCGCACCCTCACCATGCCGAGCAAGGCTTTGGAAGAATTCGAGAGCAGCGGCTCCCTGCCGATCTCCCCCGATAGCCTCAATGCCAATGAGTACGCACTCCTCGTCGATGCGGATGATCGCAAGCACACCGTCCTTGGCCGCTATCACCGCCCCAGCAAGCACCTCAAGCGCGTCGATGCCCTGAAGGCCCCCCTCTATGGCATTACCCCGCGCAATCTCGAGCAGCGCATCGCCGTCGACCTACTGATGGACGACTCGATCAAACTGCTGTCGCTGGTCGGTTCCGCCGGCACCGGCAAAACCCTTCTCGCCATCGCCTGTGGCATGCAAAAAGTGCTACGTGATAGCGTGCAATCCAAACTGCTGGTCTCGCGCCCGGTCATCCCCCTCGGCAAGGACATTGGCTACCTTCCCGGCACCAAGGACGAAAAGCTCACCCACTGGATGGGCCCCATCTTCGATAATCTGCAATTCATTCTCGGTGCCGAAGAGCGCGACCCCGATGAGGTAATTAAACGCCTTCTCAAAGACGAGACCATCACCCTCGAGGCCCTCACCTACATCCGCGGCCGCTCCATCTCCAACCACTTCCTGATCGTCGACGAAGCACAAAACCTCACCCCCCACGAGATTAAAACCATTATCTCCCGGGCCGGCGTCAATACCCGCATCGTCCTCACCGGCGACCCTTACCAAATCGATAACCCCTACCTCGATGCCTCCTCCAACGGCCTCACCTACCTCGTCGACCGCATGCGCGGCCAAGAAATCTCCGGCCACATCACCCTCGCCAAGGCCGAACGCAGCCCCCTCGCCGGCCTCGCCGCCGAACTTCTCTAGCACCCACCTCCTCATCCGTTATACCCCTCTCCCCAAGCCCAATCACCGGGCCAGGGCCCCAGGGGCATAGCCCCACGTACCACACAGGGGGCAACTCATGGGGGCAACTCATGGGGGCAAGGGGCACAGCCCCCAAACCCCCAGGGCCACACGTGCAGGGGCGAATGCCCCGAAACGTGAGCCCCGACAAACACCTTCCGGTGCGGGCCGGGGGGCCCGGGGGCACAGCCCCCGAAACCGGAGGCGGCGCATGCCGCCGACCTGGCGCCGAGGGGCGGTGGGCGGATACCATCACGAAGCGATCCGCCCACTTTTAGGCTGGCTTGCCAGCCTAAAAGAGCCCCGACAAACACCTTCCGGTGCGGGCCGGGGGGCCCGGGGGCACAGCCCCCGAAACCGGAGGCGGCGCATGCCGCCGACCTGGCGCCGAGGGGCGGTGGGCGGATACCATCACGAAGCGATCCGCCCACTTTTAGGCTGGCTTGCCAGCCTAAAAGAGCCCCGACAAACACCTTCCGGTGCGGGCCGGGGGGCCCGGGGGCACAGCCCCCGAAACTAAAAGCACCCGTAGCTCAGCTGGAAGAGCAGCGGACTTCTAATCCGCAGGTCGTTGGTTCGAGTCCAACCGGGTGTGCTTTCATAAACTACTTGTAATAATATATTTAAGTCGAACGCATGAGCCATGCATGGCGCTATCGTCCGCTCCGTCACCTCTGTGTAACCCACCATGTAACCCACACGGGCCGATATCCGCCCCAGTCTTATTGATAACGGTTATCATCTACCGGGTGCCAATAGTGAACGAATTAAATCATGGGAGGGGGGAGACTGGATGGGGTGCCGGGCGTTTTAGATAGTACCTTTGCCTTCCTGCCCGCGCCCTATACCGTACCAAGTTGATTAATGTAAACTGGTTTCACTGTAACGGGGGTAAAAAAGCACCGGGGCGGATTCAAGGACTGATGACAGAGCATGCCTGACAAAGGACTCAGAAGGGGGCGGGCTCACCTTGTACACGAAAGCCCCCCACAAGCCGGAGCTCATGGGGGGCCACTGGTGCCGCTATGGCTGGCCGTGGGGCCTATGCTACTGAACGGAGGAGGCTGGGGTGAATAAACCAATTTTCCCTTGGCCTCCCCCCCTGCTGGCCCGTGCCTGTATCCTTTGCCTTGCGGAGCCACCCCGCATCAGCCAGGAGAGCAAGCACCCTGTCAAATGCCGCCCTATCCGGCACGGAGTCACCTCTCACCCGTTGGAATAAGTCCCGCCCGCTTTCCGCTGCCCCCTGGGGAGGCTTGCGCTGGATGCTCTGTAATAGCCGCTCTGCTGCCTTAGCCTCTGGGGGAAGGCTGGCCTCCTGGCATGCGTGCATGAAGTGGGCCTCTAAGTAGGGATACCAAGCAATAGCCGCCCGCATCGTGTCCGCCTCTATCTCCTGGCCCGTGGCATCGGCCAGAAGGTGCAGCGCCAGGGCGATACGGTACACCATGCCCCGCGCCTTCCCGCGCCAACCATGCGAGCCGTCATCCTCAGAGGGAGCATGCGCCTCATAGAACTCTTGCGCCAATCTTGCCGCCTGGGGATTGAGGCGCACCACGGCCACCTCTCCCTCCTCTGCCCGCGCCTCATCTTTGCCCGCTGGCACCACTCGGCCCGGATGGCAGAGCCGGAGAATATTTCCTATGGCCATATCGTACTCGTCTCGGAGCCACCCAGATATAGGAGGAGGAGCCCACGAGTCCGCCACCACATACGAAGGACGCACCACTAGGAACCGCGCCAAGAACCCACGGTCCACGGCACCAGTATGCCCTAGCACATCGGCCAGCACCGCAGGCTGAACGGTGAGAGCCACGGAGCCCAGCACCTTAGGCACACTCGTTACCCCTCGGCCCACGCGACTACTATTGAGCACACCCCCAGACCATGCCTTGTTTATGACATTGACACTTGCCTGCCCATGAGAGTGCCTGCCTAAGAAGTTTTCTATGCACGCGCCTTCGTCATCAGCCAGGGAGAAACACCCTGCGTTGGCCCGAGCATGTGCTTCCAGGGCTTCGGAAGTAACATCACCCACCACGAAGGGGAGCACATCGGGAGCGGGGCCTAGCGTTTCCAACTCTTGACGAATGAGCTCCATTTCATGAGCCGCTTCTAATGCTGTGTATTTTTTCACGATTGCACCCCCTTCCCATCTTCAAGTTTCTTCAAGTCGTTCTGCAATTTGCGAATCATGCCCAAGTGCCGCTCCCGTACGGGGAGGAGGGCCTTCTGTCGTTCGTCATCCCATCGGTGCATGGGCCGGAGGAACTCTCCGAATACTGCGCTCTTGCGCTGGGATGGCTCCGCCAGTCCTACCAGAAATAAGCAGGGGGGCTCCCTGTACCCCGGGAATATCTCCACCTCTACTGCCCCAAGTGCCGCCATGCTGGCAACGGTGACCGAGAGCAGGGCGGGCCAATCGGGAGACACTGACAGGGATTGAGCCGACTCCGCAATATAACTCCTGAGCCAAGGCAGATTGCTAGGAATCATCGTCTCCACATCGAATGGGGGAGGCTTAGCCAATGCCCGCAGGCTGGGAGGCTCTGGCCAATCAAAGCAAGGCGGGGTTTTCTCATTCGGCTCCTGGGCAACATTAGCCACGGCCCGCTCTAATTCCTCCCGGCTCCATGGGGGGCTTGCCCGTTCATCATTCCACCTGGTGAGCACCTCCCACCGGGAGGCATCATCCAATGACACCAGAGCACGGCACACGGCCAGGAGAGCCGCTGAACCATTGGTGCCCTCTATGCTTTCCGGCATCGCCATGACATAGGCCAAGGCGCGGGCCACAATGCCCTCCCGTTCCTCCTCCGTTGGTTCCAGTCGCTCCGCTTGCTCCTGCGCTGCCTTGGGCTCATGTGCAGGAATCGGGGCCTCCTGGGGCTCCTCTGGCATGTGTGCGGATAAATCGAGAACCTCCGCCTCTGGGTTGAAGTGCGCCCCCTCATCCGCTGCCAGGTAGCAAGCCCGTGAGCAGTCCTTGGCCGCTAAATCAATGGTGAGCCCGTACTCCTGCCGCATCCAATCGGCCAGCGCATGCCAGAGCCTATGATGCTCCTCGTTGCTGAGTCGCTCCGGCTGGCCTATGTGGTAGAGCGCCTTCACCCCATGCCGTGAAGGGCTGAGAAACGCCAGCACACAAGCCGGATGCTGGGCCAGGGTATCCCGCAGCGCCACGGCCTCCTCTGGACTCACCCCGTCCACATCGGCAGAGATAAGCCCGGATGCTTCAAGCCACCCGTCCTTGTCGCGTTCATTGTTGGCAAAGGTTCCGCCTGGGCAAAAGTAGGGGAGCGCCTTCCGCTTAAAGTCTTGAATGCCCCTCTTGCTCTGTTGCCATGCTGCCCCTTGCCCCCCGGTTTCCCGGAGGGCTTGGGCGTACATCTCGGCCACATGCTGAGAGTCAGCACGGAGCCACCGGGGCGGATTGCGGATTATCTCCACCACATCGGCCAGGGAGCGGGGGGAGAGGGCGGAGCTTGTCACCCGCTGGCCCGTGCTTATCTGAAAGTCTATTGCTACGGTATTCACGCGAGAGCCTCCTCTCCCTGCGCCACTGCTGCGCCAGAGTCAGAGCACGGAGAGCCGCCAACAATAGCCGCCACATCATCACCGCCCATCGGCCCTATGCGGTAGATATTCCCAAAGGCTCCATGGGCCTGGGGACGCTCTGAGCGTATCTTGTCCACAGGCTCCACCCATCCCCGCCTCTGCGCCAGGAGCGCACCGGGGCCACAGACGGAATTAGGACGGCAAGCCTTGGGTTGCTTATAGCCGGATGCTTGGAGCACATCGCCAAAGGTGAACAGCCCACCATGGTTTTGCGCATGGGCCAGCATGAGGCCCGCCACCTTCTCACGGTGGAAGCGTTCGAGCTCCGTAGGCTCTGCAAAGTAATCCTCTGGCCTCCTAACGTCACCAGCATCAAACAGCGTGGCCTGTTTGAGGGGCTTAGGGGTTGATTCTTGGGCCTTTGCGCTATCCTGGGGCTCGTGAGTAAAGGAGGCTCCCTTGCCGGGGAGTGCTTGGGCCTGGGGGGTTGCCGCCCCCTGGGCCTTATTTTTTGAACTCATCGAACTGCCTCCTCTCCGCCATTGGCAAGCCATGCTTCGATGTCCGCCAGGCGATAACGCACAGCACGGCCAAGCCGGATAAACCGGGGGCCTTGGCCGCGATTGCGCCACACTGCCGGAGTTTTGGGGTTGAGGCCATAACGATTAGCAAACTCCCTATCTGAGAGCGCCTCCCGCTGGCCTGGGGTTGGGGTATCGGGTACCATCGGTACTATTTCCTTGCCCAGTTGGGCTGGGGTGAATTGCGTTCGCTCCACCGTGGAGCGTTCGCTCTGGGCATAGTACTAATGGACGCATTACAAAAAGCAAGCGGCAATTTACCGGAAGCAACGGATATTCTTCTTCGTTTACCTGTAGTGTGTCAAACAAGTGTTCTAAGTGGCTTTACTCCAGTTACTTAACTTCAACGCTTCTCGCCCATAGGTTGCCCACCCCTCCCCGCTGGCCCCTAATAATGAAAGCCGGAGACAGTGCGCCCCACCCTCCCCGGCATGCGCGAGGGGTTGCACTCTGTGCGATAGCTTGGCGGGCTCATGTGAGCCTATGGGTTCTTTTAATCCGTAGGGGCCCCAGTTTACCACCGTTATACTATTATTATAGTTTTGAGGGTTTTGAGTAGGTAAAACTGGGGGATGGCGTTTTCATTTATCATGGGCCAGGCGGGGGCGGGGAGCGCTATATGTAAATGATAATCATTATCAATAACTTCTGAACACCCTTTAAGTGCCTATCACTTTTCAATCTCAAAACCGCAGGATAGCACACTCAAAACCCCCAAAACCCCCCGCGCTGCCTGACATCCCAGGGGGCCCCGGTGGTGCCTCGGTTTGGGGGCTCATGTGAGCCCGTGGGAATAGCGCCCTCTGACTGCCGCCTCCCCTCCTGGCCAATGCAATTATTCCGGAATCTCCCTCTCGTACCATTGTTGGCCTAGTTGCTTCATCTCCGCAAATGAAAGAGCACACAGGCTCACCTTCTGCCGATTGCGCCTAATCCATGAGGGCAGGAGAACCACCTCCTCCTCATGACGGCCATTGTAATAGAATAGGGCCTGCTTGGGCTTTATCGTGATTTGAGCCACAGCGCCACCTTCTCCCCTCCGCGAAGCAAACCAACACGCACACCCAAGGGAGAGCGTCTAAGCGGGGCGGAAGGTAAACTTGTCTCCCTGTTGCTCCGTGCCCCGGTAAAGCGTCACGGCCTGCGCCTGCATATCTGGCAATGGTGCAATTGCTCGCAATCGCCCCCGGCTCTCCCTTCCTCCGAACCGGAACACGCTCTCCCAATGGGCCGCGCTATATCGCCCCGTGAGCTCACAAGTCCATACTTCAATGAGCATCTCTTCCCACATCCCACAGGCTAAGGCGGGGAGCCTGTTACTCGTGAGAAGCCACAACCCCCTGTGGCTGTCGGTTGAGCATACAAGCCCCACCACATCCCGCGCCTCAATAGCCCTCCGCGCCTGGGGATGAAGGATGGGAACAACTGCCGATAGGTTCCAGTCCGGCAAGCTCATGCCCGTGCATCCCTGGCAAATACCTCATAGGCACGAAGTACACCCTCCTCACGGGCCAATGCCTCAATATCTACATTGGAAGCAGTAACGGTATTGGAAACAGAGTCCACAAGGTAAGCCTCGCCCAATTCATTGCGAACGGTGGAAGCGAGCGGACGGCTTACATGAAGCTCTACGCCACCCTGCCTTAACTTTCTGCGTAGTCGTGCAATGAGCGCGGTACGGGTAACGGGAACGCCAGTCGGTTTATTGTGAGCCATGGTTGGGCCTCCTTATACTTATACAATAATGTCAGGAACATAAGTGCAAGAGAATAAACATCCATGGGAACGCTTGCCCCGTATCAGCCCACCCTCGCCTCCTCCTGGCCCATGGGAATCCGCACACAATAGCCCGTGAGGAGCCGCTCCGCCTCTGCCGTATCCCGGAGCTTGAACTCACCCTTCCAATGGTGGAGCTTGCCCTTCCATCCCATCGCTACCTTGGAGTAGTGCTCCGCCATCTCCGGGCCTGCGTGCCCCATATTGAGCCGCTGCGCTAAGTCGCTCACCCCACAAGCCGCGCTCATAATGGCATGGCAATGCCTGAGGGAGTGATAGCTCCGGGGCCTGCCGTCCTTTCCTTCCAGGGGGATGCCCAATCGGGCCAGGTGCCTGCGGAATTGCAGGGAGAGCTTTTTCGTCATCGCACAGCGCCAATATGCGGGGAATAACCACCCCTCATCATCGGGGCCGGAGTAGTCCGCTAGGGTTGTTCCATCGGCCAGAGGCCAGGCGGGGAGCAGGGCCACAAGCTCCGGTTGTAGGTGAATCGTCCGCCCTTTATCCCGTTTCACTGCATAGCCCGCCTTGGCTTCTGCCTCCGTTGGTGGTATCACATCGAAGGTTGCCCGCTCTAAGTCAAAGCGTCCCACCCGTGCAAATGCCGCTTCACGGTAACGGCACCCGGTGAGTAGGAGGAGCGCCACAAGCCGCCCCACCTCCGTTTGCATAGCCTCATCGCTGGCCAGGAGCACGGCCTCTTGTGGGGTGAAATACTTAGGGGAGGGGAGAGGGGCCGCCTCTCCGGTAATGGCCACAAAGGGCTCCCGTGGCAATACATCCGCTGGCCACCACTTCAACGCAGCACGGCCAAGCCCGACAATGTGCCGCCTGTAACGGTTGACGGTAGCCGCTGCCACACCATGAAGCCCCTCTAACCAATCCGCTGCCCGCTGCCCACAGTCAGGAGCCGCTAAGTCTCTGATGCCCGCCTCTGCAATCATCCGGGTGAGTATCCGCTCCACCTCCTCCATGTGTCGAGTGCTGCGCCCCTTGGTTTTCATCTTCGCCAGGTGCCGCTTCAAGGCCGCCTTGGGACACACTGCCACCGGGGGGCCTTCACGCTTTGCCCTGCGTGCCTCTGCGTCCGCCTCCCTGGCCAATGCCCGCTCCTCTGCCACATCGGCACCCGTGAGCAGTTGAGCCCGCAGAGCGTAGCCTAGCTCCCGTGCCGCTGCTACCTTCATGCCGTCCCGCCCTGCTGCCCATACGGGGGAAGCGTCAGAGAGCCTCACCCGTACCTTGCGCCCCTTGGTGCGCCCCTCGAAGTACCACCGGGGCTTGCCCCTGGGCCTGCGCCAGAGGAGGAGCCCTTGGCACTTGGAGTCCCGGAGCCATACCTCCTGGGATTCATCGGCCAGGGAGAGGGCCGCGCCTACTCGCTCCTCGCTCATGTCTAAATTAACACTTAGGGGATTCATTGAGCTACCTCCATAGCATTTCGTGTAACCCACGGTGTAACCCGCCCTCCGTTTACCTATGTTTAGGCTAGTTACTACTAGTGCATGGGTATGGCTTATTTCAATGGGTTTTGTGATTACGGTTTACCACCGTTACCACCTATTGCAATAGTGATATCGGCCTTCTAATCCGCAGGTCGTTGGTTCGAGTCCAACCGGGTGTGCCATTTTACGCGCCAGCAAGCAGGCCCCTTTCGGGGCTAAGGATTGGCGCCGCTTTTTGCACGTCCCGCCGCGCGCCAGGCTCACCCCGCTCGCATGGCGGCCTTCCAAGGCAGCCCATGGAATACCCCTTAGCCACCACCGTTGACAACCCCGCACTGCCCGGATTCCATCCCGATCCGTCCTGGGTCTGGCACGATGGCTGGATTTATCTCACCGCCTCCACCTTTGCCTGGCTGCCTGGCCTGCCGGTGTATCGCTCCCGCGATCTGCGACAGTGGCAATCCCTGCCGCCGGCCATTGGCCCCGGGCCGGATCTCGAAACCACGGATTGGGCCTGCGATGATGGCCTCTACGCGCCGGGCCTGCGCCACGATGGCAGGCGCTTTATCCTTGCCTGCACGGCGGTGCATCGCAAATCCCAGCACTTTCGCAATTTCATCTGCACCAGCGAAGACCCCTGCCAGGGATGGTCGCAACCGGTGTGGCTACCGGAGGACCTTGGCCGCATTGATCCAACGCCCTTTTGCGATGAAGACGGCAGTCTCTATGTGGTGCTCAACGATTTGCCGACTAGCGCTAATCACCATGGCGCAACTCGGGAAATCCGCTGCTGGCAATTGGATCCCGAGAGCTTTCAGCCCTGCGCTGGGCCCTGGGTGCTCTGGCACGGCGCCCTGGTGGGGGCTGCCACCCCCGAGGCGCCCCGCCTCTTTCGCCGCGATGATTGGTATTATTTACTGATTGCCGAGGGCGGTACCGGCGACAACCACGCCGTAACCATGGCTCGCAGCCGGCAGATCCAGGGGCCCTACGAAGGCTGCCCGGCCAATCCCCTTCTCACCCACCGCCATCTCGGCCGCGATGAACCCATTCGCTGCGTTGGCCATGCCGATCTTCTGGTCACCGACGAAGGAAGCTGGTGGGGCTGCTGCCTCGCCGAGCGGCAGCCGCAACGACGCCGTTTTATCGGCCGGGAAACCTGGCTCTTTCCCGTCGCCTGGCCCGCGGGCGAGGCCTGGCCCTGCCTCTGCCCAGATAGCGGACGCCTCGCCTCATCCTTTAGCCCGACCCTCGTCTCCGAAGATAGGCCGCTGGCACAGGCCGCCCTCCCCGCTCAGACAGGCGCTGGCTGGATCGCCCTATGCGACTGGCCCGAACACCTCGCCAGCGGCTTGGACGGGCCGGAGATTTCGCTCACCGCGCGGGCGGTTTCCATCGATGCCGTCGGCGAGAAACCCAGCCTCCTCGGCCGCCGAATCAGTCAGGATCAGGGCTGCTGGTGCGGCTGGCTCAGCGCCTCCCATCCCGAGCTCCGCCATGGCCTCATCCTGTATTGGCGGGAGGGGCATTGGATCGGCGTCGAGCTGAGGGATGGCTGCCTGCGGGTGCGGGATGGCCGGGGCCAGGAGCACTGCTCAATTAGTCTTGACGGCGAAGACTATATCAGCTTGGCCTGGAAGGGGCATCGCCTGAGCTGTGATATTGGTCAAGGGCCGGATGATCTGTGCAGGATTATGAGCGACGTGCCCCTCGATCAGCACGCCGCTCCCCTCTTTGCCGGGGCCGTAGCAGCGGTCTGGGCCGAGGGCGATGAGGGCACCGTGCAGCTGCGTCCGGATTGGCCCAACTGTAAGAATATTATGCGGTAACGCGAATAGCCCTCCTGAACCACATGCCATGGTTGGAGGTGCTTACCTCCCAGCGAAGAGCGAGCCACGAAAAATCCAAAGCGAGCGAGGTCATCGGTTTCTGCACTGAATTTCCTGCCATTGATTGCGGATCATCTGTTCCGGCAGTGCCAAGCCCCCGGCTGGGCTGTTTTTACGCAAAGGGTTCGCCCGCAAAGCGGGCCTTCCTTGGTTTTGGCAAGCCTTGAGCCATCTTGTCCCCTTCCCAGTCCAGGCGGTTGCCCCGGATGAGCGCCCGCCATTATCCCCTCATGCTTGACCCTAGCGACCTCAACCAGCTGATCCGGGCTCGCCGCACCCATAAGCGCTTTGGCGGGGCGGCGGTGCCGCGCCAGGATTTGCAGGAGTTGGTGGCGATGCTGGCCTGGGCCCCCAATCATCGCCTCACCCAGCCCTGGCGGGTGCGGGTGCTGGAACAGGACGCGGTGGCCGCCCTCGGCAGCTGGCTTTTGGGGCATGTGGAGGAGGTGCTGGCTGCCTCGTCCAAGCCGGAGAAAGACCGCGCCAAGATTGAAAAACTGGCTGCCTACTATTTTAGCAGTATCGGCGCCGTTTTGCAGATTACCCAGGTCATCGATCCCGATCCGGCCACCGCCTTAGAAGATTATGGCGCCGTCTGCGCCGGGGTGCAGAACTGTCTGCTCTTGGCCGAGGCCAAGGGTTTGGCGGCTTTCTGGTCGACCTCGTCCCTCATGGCCAATCCCGTCCTCCTACGCCAGCTCGGTATCGATCCCGGGCAAGAGCGCCTGGTGGCTTCCCTCTGGCTGGGATCGGCGGTGGATACTCCGCCAATTCCGGCGCGTAATTCCCCCGCTAGCTACACCACCTGGATTTCTAAGGACGCTTTGTGAAACGCCACGCCTGCCTGATCGCCGGACCCTTCTGCCTCGACCAACTCCCGGAAAGCCCAGACACCCTCGGTGGCTCTGGCTTTTACGCCGCCGCCGCCGCTGCCCCCTTTGCCCTCAGCCAGCTATGGAGCCGGGTTGGCGCCCTCGATAATAGCCTGCGCCGGGTGATTACCGCCCGCCATATCGATGAGGCGGGCATGGACTATGCGGGGCCCCTACGCCGCTGGCAGCCGGGCCAGGCCGTGGACGACCCGGACGCCAACAGTCTCGGCAGCCTGACCCCAGAGAGCGCCGAGGACTTAACCTGCGCCCTGGCCATTGACCTTCCGGGCCCGGAGATGGAACGCGCCCTCGCCGCCCTCGCCGAGCTCGATGATAGCGTTGGTCGCACCCTCCTCATTGCCCCGCGCCGACAGCATTTGGATGCGCAGCCGGGCCTCCTCGAACGCTGCTGCCAGCGGGCCGGGGTGCTGATTCTTGATCTCCAAGACGCCTGCGCCTTGACCGCCCACAAGGATCCCCTCCTGGCCATCCGCAGCCTGCAAGAGCTGGGCGCCAAAAGCGTGGTCCTGCGGGCTGGGGTGCTCGGCGGCCTCTGCGCCTACCAGCAGAAAATCTATACCTGGCCAAGCTATCCAGTCATGGTGAAAGAGCCCACCGGCATGAGCGCCGCCTTTGCCGGTGCCCTCTGCGGCGCCTTAGCCGAAGCCGGCAAGTGCGATTGGCGCAGCCTCAAACGCTCGCTGGCCCTGGCCAGCGCGGTGGCCAGCCTCTGTGCCCAGGGCATCGGCCCCAAGCGCCTCCTGGCCAGCAACCGATCCGACTATACCGATCGCTTTAATCGCCTGCGCCGCAACGCTAAGGCCTAAGCGGTCACGCGCTGCGCAGGCTAAGGCGCACCCGCAGCCCCGGCTGGGCCTCTGCCACCTGCAGACGGCCGCCCATGGCGCGGGCCAGACGGCGGCACAACTCCAAACCTAAGCCAATGCCCGGGGCCTGGCCGGCGGCGTCTTCGGCGCTGCGCTCACCCGGACGGGGGAGAGCCCTGCCACCCAATCCCGGCCCGTGGTCGCGCAGCTCCATCACCAGCCACGGGCCCTGACGGCGCAGCTGGCATTCCAGGCTAGGGGAGCCAACGGCGTATTTCACGGCGTTTTCCACCACATTATCGACAATGCGCAGCAGGGCATCGGGGTCGGCGCGCACCATCCAGCTTTCATCGGTTTCGGCCTTGGCCAGGCAGTGCCACTGGCAATCCACCGCCCGCAGGCGCTCTTGCCACTGCTCCTGATGCTGATGCAGCAGGGCCAGGAGATCGAGGGGCTGGCACTGGGGCGGCCGCCGGCGCTCAAGGCGAGCGTAATCGAGCACATTATCCACCAAACTGGCCAGGCGCGCGGCCTGGGCGCGCAGGGTCGTCACGCTGCGCCCGCGGCGTTCGCCATCGCCGGCAATGCGCTCGTCGGCGAGGAGATCGGCGTGCAAGCGCAGGGCGGTGAGCGGGGTGCGCAATTCGTGGGTCACCGCCGAAACAAAGGCGGCGCGGCGCTCGGCCAAACGCGCACCGAGCCATACTAAAGCAATAATCGATAGAAGCGCCACCGCCGCCACCAATCCGCTCAGCAGCAGCAGGCTGCGGGTGGCAGCGGTCAGCTGGGGCGTCGGCGGCTGCCAATGCAAACTCAGGGGCAGGCTGCCCAGGGGCAGCTCGGCAGCCTCATCCGGGCGCCGGGGCACCAACTGCGCCGGCATGCCCAAATCATCCATCGCCCCCAAGCAAAAAGCCGCCACCGCCGCCACATCCAACCAGGCCCCCTGGACAACCTCGCCCTGGCCCTGACCGTGGTCGGCGCGGCGCAGCAGCAGCAATTGATCGCCAAGCCAAAGGACCTGGCTCAGGCCCACCCGCGGCACGGCTTCGGCGCTACCCGCCGCCAGGGCCTCGGGATCAATATTATAGGCGTAGATATTTCCCTGGCTGCGATTGAGCAGACGCTCCTGGACCTGCTCGTTGGTATAGCGGGACCGCCGCTGGGCTTCCTGATCGGCAGTGGGATTGGCCCAACGAAGCTGGAGTGACGGTGGCGAATTATCAGTGATCTCCGGACTCGCCCCGCCGTCCACAGGTATGACGGCCAGGGAGTCGGCGGCGGGCAGGGCCGGCAGTTCCTCCCAGGCCCTGGCCCAGGGCAGTTCCAGCTGCTGGATCATAAGCAGCCGAGCGGCGGCGGCGGCCAATTGCTCGGTGCTGGCATAGATTTGGGCGAGTTCCTGGCGCTCCGCCGGCGGCACCTGGGGAGAGCTTAAGCCCTGCTCGGGCTCCCATTCCAGGTGCAGCAGCACCGGCGGCACCGCCTCCCGCAACAGAGGCGAGGCCACTAATACTGAGGACTCACCGCCGCCGGCCTGACGGGCGCGGTGAAAGGAACGCCAGGCCTCCACCGGGCGCATGGCTTCGCTCACCACCAACGAGGCAGCAGCCGCATCCACCGCCATCAGGGCCTCGGTCTGCAGGCGCAGGGTGGCCACCCGGGCCTCGCTGCGCAGCAGGGTGAGCACCACCATAGCCGCCACCACCGCCACTGGCAGCAGGGCAAGGAGGAGGAGGAAGACGGCGCGCAGGGGACGGTTCATGGCGACCTCTATAAACTCGCCAGATAGGGATGACGTGCTTCGCAAGTCCTGGAATTGTCCATGCCGAGCTGGGGCTCAATGGCAATAAGCGTTTTCCATGTGCGTTCGAAGTTGAATATGCGGCACCACCTTACCCGCGTGACCAAGCCTGAGGCTGGACAGAGTCCCGCCCTCCGTGGGGGTTGCTCGCGCGAACAGCGCACCCGGAGGGTGGGACTCTGTCCCACCTTGGCGTTGATGGCAGGACAAATTCCGAGCCACAGCAGAGATTTTGATGGTGAACGAAAACGCTTAATGCCATTGAGCTGGGGCTCGGCGGTCCCAGGGGCGAGTTTATAGAGACGGTTCATGCCACTTCCTCAACCCCATCCAAACGCAGGCCCACCCCGCGCACGGTCACCAGTTGGGCTCCAGCGTCGCCCAATTTATCGCGCAGGCGGCGCAGGGCCATATCCAGGGCCCGGGACTCCAGGTCCATGGGCTGATCCGGCCAGAGTAGGGCCTGGACTTCGGAGCGGGGTAATACCTGCTGACGGCGCTCGGCGAGGAGGCGCAACAATTCCGCCTCCTGGGGGCTGAGGTTGGCATCAAGCCCCGGCCCCTGGGCAGAACGCCGGGCAAAATCAATGGTTACCGCGCCCAAGCGCACCCGCCCGCCCAGGGGCTGGGCCTTGGCCCCGCTGCGCCGCAGCAGGGCCTCGATGCGGGCCATGAGCTCGGCCGGGCTGAAGGGTTTGACCAGATAATCATCGGCGCCGGCGCGCAGGCCTTGGACGCGCTGGGCCTCAGCGCCGCGGGCGGTGAGAATCAGCACCGGTTGATGGCGGCGGGCGGCGCGCAGGGCGGCCAGGATATCCATGCCATCCCCCCCGGGCAGGGCCAGGTCCAAGAGCAGCACATCCCAATCCGTGCCCAGGGCCGCAGCGCGACCCTGGGCAGCGGTGGCCGCGGTGTGCACCGCAAAGCCCTCGAGTTCACAGAGGGTGACAAGGCCATCGCGGATGGCGGCGTCATCTTCGACAATGAGGAGCTGGGCGCGGGGATTCAGGGGATGGCCTCCAGCTGCGGGGCGGGTGCACCGGCAGGGCTGCTGATATAGCCCTTGGCTTCGGCCAGTTGACGCAGTCCGCTTACCATGGCCTCACCCAGGCTAGGATCACCCGAGCCGGCAGCAAGGCGGCGCTGCTCAGCCTGCACGAAATTCGCCCGTTCCTGCGCCACCTGGGCCAGCTCCGCCTGCAGGGCTTGGCGCTTGGCTGCCATCTCGGCCACCGCCGCCTGCCGCCCAGCGGCGTCAAGGCCGCGTAGGGCCTCGGGCAGTTCTGCTGCGGGGATCGCTGCCAGGGCATCGCCATCTGCTGCAACCGCATCCACCAAGTCCCAACGGCGGTTATCGTACTGCCCACCTGATTTCACCAGGGCACGGTTGGCATAAGCGCTGGCGCCGAGATTGCCGGCGTTCAGATCCTGCGCCTCCTGCCGCAGGCGCGCCTCACGTCCCTGCGCCCCGTAGGCCAAATAGGTGCCATTGAGTTGGGTATTCAGCTCGCGAATGCGCGCATCCTGCGGCGCCTGCATATCAAAATTGCGGGCATTGTGGTTGATATTATGAAAGGTACCGCCACCCAGACGGGCCCCATCGGCCCACTTGCCAGCCACCCCCTGGGCCTCTGGGCCGCAGTGAATGGTGCTCACCACAATGTCCTTGGAACGGGCCAGGGCGATGGCCTCGCGGTAGTCCACGGGGCCCTGGGTAAAGGGTTCATTGCCCGCAATAACGATCAGTCGCAGATCCCGCGGATGCTGACTCCAGGCCAATTGCTGCACCGCATTGCGAATCACCTCGCCGCAGCGCTCCTCACCACCGCCGCCATTAATGGCAAAGAGCACCCGCGACACCTCGTCTAAATCATCGGAGAAATGCAGCAGGGGCTTATGCAAAAACGGCACATCGCCATAGTGATAGAGCGCCACCTGCAAACGCGGCACCTGCCCATCCTGGGTGGTTTGCCCCAACTCGTGCACCACCTCCCAAATATGGGCCCGCGCCTGATCGATGAGGCCATTCATGCTCCCTGAATCATCGAGCAAAATCGCCAGTTGGATCAGCGGCTGGCGCCCATCGCCAGCGCCATCGCCGCCACCATCACGGTCTGGTCGAGCTGGCGGATCATGGGCAAGCAGCGCCGCAGCGCAGAGGAAACAGCCCAAGACCAGGGCAAAGCGAGCAAGGAAAGAAAGCATGATGAACTCCTGTGGCTAAGGGAATACGCACAGCATGGCCCAGCTCCAACCCAGGTCAGGTAACACCTGGGTAACGCGCGCTGCAAAAGAAGGCCAGCGGTAGATGCTCGTTTGCTGCCGAGTCCCAGCCCCGAACCAGCTACCAACGATGCCGAAGTTTCCATAGGGGCAGACCTTGCCATGAGGGCATGCGTTCTTAGGGTGATCCGTGGCCGGCATCGCCGCCGCAGGGCCCGCCGCTCTGCTTTATTCCATCGCTGCTTGCTAAGGTGGTCCTATGCCCCAGGGAATCCTTATTCTCCTCTGCTTGCTCAGTGTTTCGGCATGCGCCCAAGAGCCTGCCGCAGCGCCACAGCCGCTGCCTGCGGCGCAGGTGCAGGAACTGGTCACCCTGATCAATGATGGGCGCGCTGCAGAGCTTGGCGCATTGCTCCATCACTCAGAGGACCAGGCACAGAGCTTTATTCGCCTAGTCGCATCCTCCTTTGGCCGGCTCGAAAGCGATGCCGTGACAGCGGAAGACATAAGCGGAACCTGGGTTATTTCCCATGCCCTTGGCGAGACCCATCGCGCTGGTGTTCAGTTCACCTATTACGTAATTACGACCGAACACCTTGCCAACGCCCGCCTGCAAGTGCAGCAGGCCGCCGCTGATGGTTCGCTGACCAAGATTCGGGTTCTCGGCAAGCCGTCTGATCCCTAAGGCCCTGGGCGGGGCATGGGCGATCGGTCCGGTTTACGCCGCTCACCTGCTACATCGCAGCATGAAAATCCACTTGTATACTTTCGATTTTCATGGTATATTCGCTCATGCTCCACCGCCAGCAGCTTCTCGACCACATTTCCGCGGCGCTGACGCGCAGCCGCGTGGTGGCTCTGATCGGCCCTCGTCAGTGCGGCAAGACCACCTTGGCACGCGAGCTGGTAGCGGTGGATGCGATCAATTATTTTGACTTGGAGGATCCCACCAGTCTTGCCCGCTTGGATGAGCCGATGACGGCGCTGCGATCGCTCACGGGATTAGTCGTCATCGATGAGATTCAGCGACGCCCGGACTTGTTTCCGATCCTGCGTGTATTGGTTGACCGGGCCGACGGTAACGCAACGCGTTTCTTGATCTTGGGGAGCGCCTCAGGGGAGCTGCAACGGCAAGCTGGCGAAAGTCTGGCCGGGCGCATTGAACAGATCAATATGAGCGGTTTTCACCTGAGTGAGCTGGGACAAGAATCCAGCCAGCGCCTATGGTTGCGCGGCGGTTTTCCTCGCTCATATCTCGCGGCAGATGACGCGAGTAGCCTGGCTTGGCGCAAGGCCTTTGTGCAAACCCTGCTGGAGCGGGATTTTCCACTGTGGGGGGTACGTACCCCGGCCATCACCCTGCTGCGTTTTTGGTCCATGCTGGCGCATTATCATGGGCAAATCTGGAATGCCGCCGAACCGGCACGCGCCCTCGGCCAAAGCGAGCCGAGCATGCGGCATTATCTGGATCTCCTGACGGATGCGCTCATGGTGCGTCAATTACAACCCTATCATGCCAATATCCGCAAGCGGCAAGTAAAAGCACCCAAAGTGTATATTCGCGATAGCGGCCTCTTGCACCAGTTGCTGGGAATTGGCAACGAAAAAGAACTCCTCACCCATCCAAAACTTGGCGCTTCATGGGAAGGTTTGGTGATTGAGCAGGTACTCAGCCAAGAACCCCACGATGAGGCTTTTTTCTGGGCTACCCACCAGGGTGCCGAGGTGGATCTGATCCTGCGGCAAGGCAGCGCCCTGCGCGGAATTGAAATCAAGCGCGCCGATGCGCCAAAAATAACTCCATCCATTCGCCACGGCCTCGCCGATCTAGACCTCGAACAGGTCATTGTGCTCTATCCTGGCGATAAGGCCTACCCCCTGAATGAGCAGGTGTGGGTGGTGCCTCTCCATCGACTCGCCAGCCGCAAGAGCTCGATCTTTAACCCCACGGGCACGGGCTAAGCGGGGCATGCCATCCGAGGGTATCGAAGAACCGTGGTTCATCACCTGGAGCTCGCCAACCATGCCCAGGCAAGGGCTTGGCTCCCAGCCTTGAGCTTGGTCTGCGGATGTGCTAGCATACAGCCCTATGCCCAGCGAAATCGTCAGTCTACCGGGGCCTTCCCATCACTACGCGGGCTATGCCCCGGGCAATGTGGCCAGCGCTGCCCATGGCGGGGCGCTGAGTCGGCCGCGTTTGGCGGTGCTGCAGTGCCTGCAGCGCATGCGCCTGCTCCTTGATTTAGGGGTGCAGCAGTGGTTCCTGCCGCCCTTGGCGCGGCCGGATCTGCGGCCGCTGACCGCGGCGGGATTCTTGGGCGATGGGGCGCAGCAGATGGGCGCTGCACTGCGGGAAGCCCAGGGCGCAGCACCGCAGTTGCTGTCGGCCTGCTGGTCGGCGGCGGCGATGTGGACGGCAAATTTGGGGACGGTGGCGCCCGCCGCCGATCGCAAGCAGGGACGGGATGGGCTGCTGCTGGCCAATTTGGCCGCCGCCACCCACCGCGCCCTGGAATGGCAGCCCCGCCTGCGGCAATTGACGGCGGCCGTCATCGACAACAGCCTGGACATGCTCCCCGCCCTGCCCCCCTACGCCGATTTGCACGATGAGGGCGGGGCCAATCATACCCGCCTCGTGGATGCCGAGGGGCGGGGGCTGCACTGCTTGGTAGACGGCCGCGACGGGGCGGCACCGCCCAGCCAGCGCTTCCGCGGCCGCCAGAGTCGCAGCGCTAGCCAGGCGGTGGCCCGGCGCCTGGGCTTAGACCCCGGCCAATGCCTCTTTATCAGCCAGCACCCGGCGGCCATCGATGCCGGAGCTTTTCACAATGATGTGGTAATGGTGGGCGAGGGCTCGCGCGTGCTGCTGCATCAGCAGGCCTGGTGGCAGCAGGATGAGATCCTGGAGCAGCTGCAGCGGCGCATTCCGCAGCTGCGCATTGCCTGCATTCCCTCCGCGCAGCTGAGCCTGGATGAGGCGATTCAGTGTTACTTATTTAATAGCCAGCTCATCCCCGTCGCTGATCAGTGGCATCTCGTGGCGCCGGAGGACTGTGCCGTCGGCCGGCCGCGGGCGGTGGTGGAGGGGCTGCTGGCGGCGGGCTTTATCCATGCCGTGCATTTCTGCGATCTGCGCCAAAGCATGGATGGCGGCGGCGGGCCAGCCTGCCTGCGCCTGCGGGTTCCCGATGGGCTGCGCCTGCTGCCGCAATTGGCACTGAGTCACGGGTTAATTACCTCCTTAGCCGACTGGGCCGAGGCCCACTATCCCGAAGAACTCCAGCCGAGCCAGCTCGCCGACCCCGCCCTGGCGGCGCGCTGCCAGAGCGCCATGCACGAACTCTACCGGCTATTGGACCTGCCCCCCTCATGGAGCGAGGCCGACCATGGATAATGCATCTCCCCTGCTCTCCCATTCACCCTGGGATGGGCGCTGTATTTGGCAGGGGCGGCGCAGCAGCAGCGCCGAGGCCTGGGCCGCCCTCGATGGCTTGCAGCGGGCCTTTCCCGCCTGGGCCGGCCAGGCGCCAGCCCAGCGCGACGCCGCCCTGCGCGAATTGGGCTGCGTCCTTGAGGGCCAGCAGGAGGAGCTCTGCGAGTTACTGATCACCGAGGCCGGTAAGCACCCCCGGGATGCGCAGAGCGAGGTCGCCCTGCTCGGCAAAAAAATCAGCATCACCCTGGAGCAGGGTCGCGCGCTGTTTCCGCAGCTGCCGCCAAGGCCGGAAAGCGATCCCCCCCATACCATCTATCGGCCGCGGGGCCCGGCGCTGATTGTGGGGCCCTTTAATTTCCCCCTGCATCTGGTGCACGGCCTGGTGGTGCCGGCCCTGGCCATGGGCTCGCCGGTGCTGATCAAGCCCAGCGAGCGCTGCCCGGCGGTGGCCGCGGCCTATTACCGGGCCTGCATTGCCGCCGGTTTGGGGGAGGTGGTGGCCCTGGCCCAGGGTGGGCCGGAAGTGGTGGCCCCCCTGCTGCGCCACCCTGCCCTGACCACGGTGGCGGCGGTGGCCTCACGGCGCACCGGAGCAGCCTTGAGCCAGGCCCTGGCCGGTCGACCGGAGGTGCTGCTGGCCCTAGAGCTGGGCGGGGTTAATCACGCCCTGGTCTGCGCCGATGCCGACCTGCAGGCCTGCGCCCGCGATCTCGCCATGGGCGCCTGGAGCATGAGCGGCCAGCGCTGCACCGCCACCCGCATTGCCCAAGTACCGCGGGCGCTCTGCCCGCAACTGATAGCGCTTCTACAGCAGGCGGCGGCGGATTGGCAACCGCAGCAGGCCTGCGGCCCACTCATTGATGGGGAGAGCGCTAGCGCCTTTCGCCGGGCCTGGCAGCAGCGGCCCGCCGCTCTCCAACTCCTGCACGGCGAGATCCATGAAGGGGAGGGCAGCAATGCCTTCCAAGCACCCCTGCTGGCCCTGGTCAACGATGGGGCAGCCCGCCAGCACTCCCTCTACCAGGAAGAGCACTTTGGCCCGGCCCTGATTATCGACCCCTATGAGGATGAAAACGAGGCCCTGGCGCGCATGGCCGCCAATCCGGCGCGCTTGGCCGCCAGCGTCTTTTGCGCCGAGCGCAGCCACTTCCTGCGCCTCGCCCAAGCCCTCGACTACGGCCAGGTCAATCATAATCGGCCCACCGCCGGCGCCCGTTCAGACCAGCCCTTTGGCGGCCGCGCCGCCTCCGGCAATGGGCGGCCCGCCGCCCTGCATGCTGCGAATATATTTGCCGACGCCTGCGTCATTTGGTGAAGGGAGGCCATTATGTTACATATCCGCTGCGTGCGCGAAACTGACCTTGGACGGCTGCTGGATCTCGCCCGCCAGGCCACCTACGGCTTAACCAGCCTGCCGCCCAATCCCGAGGTCTTGGCCAAGGCTATCGATCGCGCCCGCCGTGCCCTAAGCAGCCCGGATGATGGCCCCAGCGGCGCCAAGTGGCTCTTTGTCTTAGAGGATAGCCTCAGCGGCATGGTTCACGGCACCTGCGGCATCCACGATAAAACCGGCGGTTATCACCCCTTTTGGTCCTATCGCCTGACCACGGTGAAGCGCGAAAGCCAACGCTTTGGCATTCGCCGCGAACTGCAAACCCTCACCCTTGAACAGGTGCACAATGGGCCATCGGAAATCGGTAGCTTATTCTTAGCCCCTACCTTCCGCCAGCGCGGCGCCGGGCGCTGCCTCTCCCTAGCCCGCTTTCTCCACATCGCCAATCACCGGGCACGCTTTGAAGACCAGCTGATTGCCGAAATGCGCGGGGTTATCGATGAAACCGGGCGCTCTCCCTTTTGGGAGGGTTTGGGCCGCCATTTCTTCCACATGGATTTTCCCGAGGCCGATCATCTCTCGGTCACCGACAAGAGTTTTATTAGTGACCTCATCCCTCTCCATCCCATCTATGTCTGCCTGCTGCCGCCAGAGGCCCAGGCGGTTATCGGCCAGGTGCACCCGCGCACCCGGCCAGCCCTTGAGCTCTTACTGCAGCAGGGTTTCCAGCCCACCGGCCAGATCGACGTCTTCGATGGCGGGCCGGTGGTGGGCTGCGCCACCGCAGCAGTGGCCGCCATTGCCAGCAGCCAGCGCCTGCCCTGCGCCGCCATCAGCAGCGCCATCGATGAATCCGCGGGCCCACCAAGCCACCTCGTCGCCACCTGCGACCTTGATGTGCGCATGGTCGCCTGCCGACCGCAGCTGCAGGCGGATGCCATCCAGATTTCGGCAACCGCCGCCAAGCTCCTCGGCTGCGAACGGGATACGCCCCTGCGCTGCTGCCCCCTGCGGCCAGCCGCTGCCTGAGGCCCTAGCCGGCGGCGATGGCGCCCTGCAGAGTGGAACGAATATCCGCGATGGGGACATCAATACTCTCGCCGCTGCGGCGGCGCTTGAACTCTACCAACCCATCGGCGAGGCCACGACCACAAACAACGGTAAAGGGAATGCCGATCAGCTCCCAGTCTTTGAATTTGACGCCGGGCCCACAGTCGCGCTCATCGAGGATGGCGTCAATGCCCGCACTGCGCAACTCTTCGTAGATGGCCGTTGCCGCATCCACGCAAGCCTGCTCGCGGCCCTTGGCTGGCACCACCACACAGGTGTAGGGCGCCAGGGCCACCGGCCAGCAGATGCCGCGCTCATCGTGGTGCTGCTCGATGGTGGCGGCGGCAAGGCGCGAAGTGCCAATGCCATAGCAGCCCATAATCATGGGGTGCAGCTTGCCGTCTTGGCCATTGAACTGGGCGCTCATGGCGGCGGAATACTTGGTGCCGAGCTTAAACACATGACCCACTTCCAGGCCACGGCGCACAGCCATGGGCAGCCCCTGCTCGGGATCGGGGTCGCCGGCTTCAGCTAAAAGGATGTCGGCCCGGCAATAGTCCAATTCCACATCGCGGATCACCTGCAGGCCCAGGGTGTGGGCATCATCCCGGTTAGCGCCGCAGACCATGGGGGCGTCATAGGGCACCTGGGCATCGACAATGACCAGATCCACCGTTAAACCGTCAACGGGACCGGCAAAGCCCGGACGGGCGCCGGTGGCGACACGCACTTCTGCCTCAACCATGGGCCGCAGGGCAGCGATGCCCGGGGCTGTGCTGCCCAGGGCCTTGCTGATGGCATTCTGCACCTTCACCTCATTGATCTGCCGATCGCCACGGATGCAGGCGGCAACGGTGATCGAACCGCTGGCGGTCTCGGCCACCAATAGCACGGTTTTGAGGAGGTGCTCTGGAAGGATATCGGCATGGCCATGGGCATTGAGGTAGGCCACCACCTCATCGATGGTGCCCGCACCCGGGGTGGCCACGGTGGTGGGTTCGCTAGGCGCGGCCCAAGCCGGAGCGGGCTTGAGGGTGGTGCGCGCGGTCTCCACATTGGCGGCATAACCGCTGTCTTCGTTATACAAAATGGCGTCCTCACCCACATCAGCGATGGCCATGAACTCGTGGGAACCGCTGCCGCCGATGGCGCCAGAGTCCGCCTCCACGGCGAAGGTGGTGAGACCACAGCGCTGGAAAATACGGCGGTAGGCCTCCATCATCTCGGCATAACTCTGATCGAGACTGGCCTCATCGGCATGAAAACTATAGGCGTCCATCATAATAAACTCTTTGACCCGCATCAAGCCAAAGCGGGGGCGAATCTCATCGCGAAACTTGGTATGCTGCTGGAAATAGCAGACCGGCAGCTGCTTCCAGCTATTGATCTGCGCTTTGGCGTAATCGGTGACCACTTCCTCCGCCGTCGGACACAAACCAAAGATTTGGCCGCCACGGTCGGTGGTAGTGAGCATGGTGCGGGTAGCCTGATAGCCAAGCCAGCGCCCGCTAGCCTCCCATAGGCTCTGCTCCTGCAGAATCGGCATGGTGATTTCCAAGCCGCCGGCAGCGCTGATTTCCTCCGCCACAATGGCGCGCAGCTTGGCGATCACTCTATGGGCCAATGGCCCATAGAGATAGAGGCCAGCCCCGGACTTATAAATATAGCCGGCGCGCAGCAGCAGGCGATGGCTAGCGATTTCTGCGTCTGCAGGGTCTTCGCGCAGAGTAACAAGGTTCATGCGACTGGCATACATGCGGGTGGCTCCTCAGGCGCGGGATGGCGCAATGGCAATGACGGCAAGGCAGGATGGCAATATCGGTCACCAGGGCAACCGGCCGGCAAGACCCAGGTAATGGCAGGACGCTAGGCCTTTTATGGGGCAGTCCACTTCACAGGCGCACTATCTTCAATTGAGTCCCATGGGGAAGGCGGCACCAGACTTGCCCATCAAGGGGATAGCGCTTTTCGCGGGACAGCCTTGGCCCCAAACCCCCCTTTCGGGATGAATATGACTGGCCGAACGGAGGCCGTGATCCCTGAAACAAGCATTACCAGGCTCGAAAAGAGCCTGAAAGAAACGCCCTTGCATGAAAAGTGACTGCAGGAAAACTAAATCCCTACTCATTTTTACACCAGCCCTGAAGCCGGTATCGGAGGAAATCCATGACCACTCTCCCCCGCATCACCCTGCTTGCCGCCCTCAGCCTAATAATGCTGTCAGTCAGCCCAGCCCAAGGCAAGGAACCCGACCTACTATTTACCGATCATCAACGAGCCCAAATTTTATTGAATCACGACGGTTATATCATCAATTGGATGTTTTTTTCCGGCCAGTGTCCAGGCTCCCGACGCCAATTGACCACCCACGTCAAAAACCTCCACGATCGCATTGAAGCCAAGCAGCTGCCGGTGGTGCTGGTGCTGGTAACCCCAGACAATAACCCCGATGAACTGCAAAACCTTGCCAAAAGTCTCGACTTAGAGCATGCATTATTCGCCCAGGATCGCAATAACGCTCTCAATATCAGCCTGCGGAATGTCTGGCAAACCCGCGCCGTGCTTAAAGGCAAACAACTTCGCGACGAAATCAGCGCAGACAATGTCGACAGCCTGGCTGAAAAGCATCAGGCACGGCCGCGCTTTAAGGTCGATGGCCTCGACGACCCGCGGGCCCGAGAATTGTGGTGGCGCGTCGAACGGGCGACTCCAGGAGCCCTGGAATTGCTGGCCCATGGCAGCCAACGGCGCAATCCCATTCAAGAGCAGGCACAGGCACTACTGCCGGTGGTGGAACCATGGTATCGTCAGCGGGAAGAAGCGCTGGTCACAGCCGAGGCCACTATCGATACTTTTGAAGGCCTTGAACAGCTCATCAGCGAAGCCAGACCACTGGGCTTAACCAGGGCAGAGGCACGGTATCGGGAGCTTAGCCGCGACCGCTCCCTGCGCGATGAAATTGCCGCGCGCACGGCCTATCAACGCATCGAAACGGAATTCGTTAACGCAGCTGCGCAACAAAAACAGCGCCAGGCCCCTGCCGCCTTTGCCCAACTAGCAGAACGCTTTCCCGACACCAAATACGGACGCCTGGCCGCCCAACGTTAACACCCTCACACCACTTCCCCCCTGGCATCGGGCCGGAGAAATAGCCCACTGGCGGCAAAGCCGCCGGCAAGGATGGCGAGCGAAAGGGTGACGTTCCCCCCGGGAAGTGGATGGCGCGCTTTGCGGGCGCGGTGGTTCTTGGCCGAGTACAACTGCCCTCTAACAGCCCCCTGGGGCAGTTGGATGAGCTTTGCTGGGTGCGTGCCGCACCGACCGTGCTCGGCGATGCCAGGGGGCGGCGCGGGGTTTGGGGCCGCTCAGGAGAGCGGTGCTCCCGGGCGCTACCGGCCGCGCCAGCCTTGGGGGTTGGTGATGTCGGGGTAAGCGTGGTTGGCGGGGAGGCTGGCAAGGAAGCCGAGGCAGGTTTGGCCGTTATTGAGGCGGAGTTGGCCGAGGCCCAGGGGGGCGGGGATTTCGGCGAGCAGGGCTGCCAGGCCGGCGGGGGGAAGGGCCCAGCGTTCGGCGGGCATGGCGAGGCCAGCACCGGGGGCAACGGGGAGAAGGGCGGGTTTCGGCAGCGGCCCGTCGTCGAGGAGGTACATGCGGTAGTGGTCGGCTAGGCGCTCTTCGGCGAGGAAGCGGCCGCCGAGGGCCACTAGGCGCGGGTTGAGGGGCTCGCCGCGGAGGTGGGCGCCGAGCACCAGAATCTCGTGCCAGCCGGGGAGGCTTGGGGCGCTGGCGGGGGCTACTGGCGGCGGGGTACTCCTGGCGCCGCAGCGACGGGCGAGGCGGGGGTGGAGCTGCTGGGCAGCGGCGAGGAGGGCGCGGTCTTGGCCGGCGGGGGCGAGGAGGGTGAGGCCGGCGGGCGTGGCGGCATTATCCAGGTCGATGGGCAGGGCGAGGGCGCAGAGGTCGAGGAGGTTGGTGAAATTGGTGTAGGTGCCGAGGCGGCTATTGGCGGCCACGGGTTCGGCGGCGACTTCGGCAATGGTTGGCACGCGGGGCACGGTGGGCACCACCAGGCCATCCACCTGCTGCCAGAGGGGCGCGATCTGGGCGCGCAGTTCGGCCAGGCGGTAGGCGGCGCGGTGGGCGTCGATGGCGCTAAAATTATGGCCACCGGCGATAATCGCGCTGACCGTGGGATCGAGGCCCACGCAGTTCGCGGCAATGGCATCGCCAACGGCGGCGCTGCGCTCGGCCACCCAGGGGCCTTCGTAAAGCAGGCGGGCGCAGTCGGCGAAGGGCCGCCAGTCGATGGGGACCAGCTCGATGCCGCTATCGCGCAGGATTGCGAGACCAGCCTGGACGGCGGCGGCGGTGGCGGTGCAGCCGCCGTGTTCGAGTTCTTGCGGGATGGCCAGGCGGCGCAGGGGCCGCTGCGGGGCCTGGGCATCGGCGCGGGAAAAGGGATCTTGCTCATCAACGGCGGCCAGCAGGCCCAGCAGTTCTTGGCAGTCGGCAGCTGCGTGGGCAAAAATGCTGACGCAGTCCAGACTGCGCACCGCGGGTACCACGCCAAAGGTGCTGAGCAAACCGCGCGAAGGCTTGCAGCCGAGAATGCGGCAGCACACCGCCGGCACTCGGCCCGAGCCCGCGGTGTCGGTGCCCAGGGCGAAGGGCACGATGCCGGCGCTTACCGCCACCGCCGAGCCGGAGGACGAGCCGCCGGGAATCAGGTGGGCATCCAGGGGATTGCGGGGAATGCCATAGGGCGAGCGCACGCCAACGAGTCCCGTTGCGAATTGATCGAGGTTGACCTTGGCGATGCAGATGGCGCCGGCATCCAGCAAGCGCTGCACCACCGTGGCGTGCTGCTGGGGTATATAGGCATAGCCGGGGCAGCCGGCGCTGGTGGGCAGGCCGGCGTAATCGATATTGTCTTTGATGACAAAGGGCATGCCGGCCAAGGGCAGATCGCTGCCAGCATGCGAACGGGCACGGGCGAGGTTTTCTTCCACATCAACGCGGGTAATGACCAGGGCCGGATCGCCATAGGCATCGAGGGCGGCGTAGGCCTGGCGGATCATGGCCTCAGGGCTCAGGCCCGAAGAGCGTAGGCTCTCGATAGTGGCACTCATCGGGCGGTCTCCCAGCGGGCACGTTCCTCATTGAAGGCGGCTTGCTGGCGGGCTTTGGCGGCGGCGATTTCGCCGGCGTGCTGGGCACAGAAGGCGCTGTGAGCGGCGGGGTCAAAGGGCTCTTCGATAATTTCGGGGACAAAGGTACCGGCGCGCATATCGGCGCGCAGATCCAAGAGCTCTTCGTGGCTCACCGGATACCAACTCATGCGATCGAATTGGCGCAGCAGCCAGGGCGCATCGGGGGCAAAGCAGGGCGTGCTTTTCCAGGTATTCCACACCGGAATGGTGCGGCCGATAAATTGGTAGCCACCGGGGCCTTCCATGCCGTAAATGCACAAATACGCGCCGCCAATGCCGACGGCATTTTCCGGGGTCCAGGTGCGGGCCGGATTGTATTTGGTGGTGACCAAGCGATGGCGGGGATCCAGGGGCGTGGCCACCGGCGCGCCCAAATAGACATCGCCCAGACCCAGCACCAAATATTCCGCTGAAAAGCAGATATCGCGCACCGCCGCCACCGATTCCAAGCCATTAATGCGACGAATGAATTCTAAATTCCAGGGACACCAGGGGGCGCTGGGATTTACCGTGCGCTGGTATAATTCCGCGGCCTCGCGGGTACTCATATCATCCCAACTCAGGGGCAGGCGCACGCGGCGGCTGGGCACCGGGCCATCGGCGGCGCTGAGCTCGGCATCGCGGCTGAGCAGCAGGGCCTGTAAATCTGCTATGGACCAGCGCAGGGGATCCACATGCACCAGGAGCGAGCGCACCCCCGGCACCAAGTCAATAATGCCGGGATGGGCCTCGGCGAGAAGGCGCTGGTGCAGGCGCTGCACCCGCAGGCGGTAGGCGATATCCAATTCATGGGCGCCGTATTCGATCAAGAGATAGCCATCGCCGGCTTGGCGCAGGCACAGGCCGGGATGATCCGCTGTCGCCGGGCGGCGCTCGCGCACCGGGCCCTGGTGCAGGGTTGGCTGGGTGGGGGCATCGGGGCGGGCGCGCAGCAGCGCCGCCTGCTCTTGATCGATGGGCTGCCAGTGCAGGCGGTCACCGGGGCGTAATTGACCCATCTTCCAGCGCTCCGCCGTCGGGATCACCACCGGGCAGGCAAAGCCGCCGCAGCTGGGGCCATCGGGGCCGAGAATAACCGGGGTATCGCCGGTAAAATCCACGGCGCCAATGGCGTAACCATTATCGTGGAGATTGGAGGGATGCAGGCCGGCCTCGTCGCCATCGGCGCGGGCCCACTGGGGCTTGGGCCCATCCAGGCGCACCCCGGTGCGGTTCGAGCGGGCACTCACCGTCCACGGCGCCTGCAGAAAGTGATGCAAACCCTCGGGGGTGAGGAAATCCGGCGCCGCGTGAGGGCCCAGGGTGACGCGGATGGTCCATTCCTTGGGAAAGCGGGGCTGGGCACTGCGGGGAATGGCTTTCGGCGCGGCCAGGCTTTGGCCGTCGCCACTCCCGTCGCCAAGAGCCAAACGATCGCCGCGCACCAAAGGCCGGCCGGCATGGCCGCCAAAGCCGCCCAAGGTAAAGGTGCTGGCCGAGCCCAAATAGCTGGGCACGCGAATGCCGCCGCGGATGGCGACATAGCAGCGCAGGCCGCGGCCGGCCACTGGGCCAATGCGCAGGACGCTGCCGGCGCAAATATGTAGAGGATCATACATGGCGGCGGGGACGCCGTCTACGCTCAACGAAACCGGGGCGCCGCAGACCGCCGCCACGGAGTCCTGGCTGAAACGCAGACTGGGACCAGCCAGCAGCACTTCTAAGGCCGGCGCGCCCTCGGCATTGCCAACGCAGGCATTGGCCAGGCGAAAACTGCGATCGTCCATGGGGCCGGAGGGCGGCACCCCCACCTCCCAGGCGCCAAGGCGGCCGGGCCAATCCTGCACCGTGGTTTCCAAACCGGGTTCTAAGATTTCGCACCAGGCCCCGGCCGGCGGCGGCAGCACCGCCTGGGCCGGATGCCAGCGGCCGGCAATGGCGGCGGGGCTTTCTAATAGGGCAAGTAAACGATGGCCGTCGTGGCTTATTCCGCCCAGCTGGATGTCGCGCAGCCGGGCGCGGGCAGCGGAGAGCAATTCAGGCCGGCTGGGGGCACTCAGGCTGAGGGTGGCCACCATGGTGCCAGCGGCGGGGCGCTCGCCCAATTGCCAGGGGCATTCGGCATCGCTTAGGCCCGCGCGCTGGGTGAGGCAATCATGGGCGGCCTTGGCGCCGAGGCCTGAGGGGCGCTCGGCGCGCAAACTCAAGTGCAGGCGGTGGCTGCCCGGGTCGGCCAGGGGCGGCGGCGCATCCCGCAATTCGTAGAGCAGCCAGCCATCGCTGCCCAGGGCAAAGCAGCAGACCAGGGCCTGCTCTAAAACCTCGCCCAAAAGCACGCAGACCCGCTGCACTTCGCTGCGTAATTGTTGGTCTAAAGCCGGAGCGGGGGATTCGGCGAGGATGAGCAGATCGCCATGGCGAATACTGACCTCGCAATCCCCCAGCACTTGTTCGCCATCCCACACCACCTCCACCAGTCGGGCGCCGGGGGGCCGCTGGCCAAAGGGAATGCCCAGATCCTGGGCTAGGCGGCGCAGCTGGGCGCGGCTGAGCTGCGAGGATTCAGCGATGGCACCCGTCATTCCACACCGCCATTCCACACCAGCAAGCGCGCGGGGGTGGGGTTATAGGCATTGCAGGGATTATTGAGCTGGGGGCAATTGCTGATCAGCACCGTCACATCCATCTCCGCGCGCAGCTCGACATAGCGGCCGGGAGCCGAGACGCCGTCGGCAAAGGTCAGCTGGCCTTCAGGAGTTACCGGCACATTCATAAAAAAATTCACATTATGGGCGAGGTCGCGCTTATCCCGGCCACCGGCCAGGGGATGGGTGGCCAGGGTGTAGAGATAGGTATCGCGGCAATTATGCATCCAGCGCTTCTCAATGCTGTAACGCACCTGATTGCTCTCCGCCGCGCAGGCCCCGCCCAGGGTATCGTGGCGGCCGCAGGTGTCGGCGACGATGGTCAGCATCACCCGCCCCTCGGTGCTGATTAATTGCGAACCGGTGCTTAAATACAAAGAGCCCTGGCGCTGCAGGGTGTCGATGGCGGAGTAGCGTTCCTCAATGGCGTGGGTGGCGTAGAAAATGGTATCCACCGCCTGGTTGCCCTCGACATCGATCATGCGCAGAACCTGGCCGGCCCTGAGTTGGTACATCCAGCCGCTGCCGGATTCCATGGTATAATCATAGATGGCGGTGGCGGGATCGCGGGGGCTCTCTAAAAGGGGACTCATGGCTTGGCTCCCGAAGTCGGCGTAGTCGGCGTAGTCGGCGTAGTCGGCGTAGTCGGCGGATCACCGCGATAGCGGCGGGTTAATTCAAAGGCCCGGGCGTTTTGCTCGCAGGCGGTCCAACAGGGATCATCGGGGCCGGCGGGCTCACCGCTGAACAGCTCCAACTGCACCCGCTTGGGAGCATACGCAGTGGCCGGATCCAGGGGGTGCTGGATGGCGCAGCAGATAATGAGCACCGGCATTTCTGCGCGCAGGCTAAGACTGGCGCCGGCCGGCGCATGCTGCGGCACAAAGGCCAGGCTACCCTGGGCATCGGCGGCCACTTTGCTAAAGCAATTGATGCTGGCGCAAAGGTCCCGCTTGCCCAAACCGTGTTTGCCCAACTCGATAAGCAGCAGCTCAAAGGCGGAGCGGTAAAACTGATTGCGCGCCTGCTGATAGCTGCGGCTGCCATAGCGTGCCGCCACCTGATCGGGGTGGGAATAGCCGGTAATGGTATCGTGCCAGCCCACGCTGTCTTCGGCCAGGGAGAGCAGGACCCGGCCCATATCCGAATAGGCCGCCGTCGCCCCACCGCTGCCCGGCCCACCGAGAAAGGCGCTGTGCTGGCCTTTGAGGGTATCGGGCATGCTATAGCGCTCTACCGGAGCCTCGGCATTATAGGCCAAAAGGGGGAGATTTGCCCCCCCATCCAGGTCAGTGAGACGCAGACGCTGCCCCGGACGCAGACGCCAAGACCAGCCGGCACCGCCGCGCAGCTGCTCGCTAAAAAGGAGACTTGTTGATGTCATGATATCAAGATATCACAACATCGGCTTTTGCGAGTCACGCAACTGTCTCACCGTGCAGCATTGCCCCCTTTTTTTTCCTTCGCTGCACCACACCGTTGACGGATGCTGCTAAAGCCTCAGAATGGGAAGAGGGAGTTGTCATTCATGGCCAACCATTGCCTGAATCTAGGACCGCTCATGGTGGAAGTGAAGGCATGAGCAATACCCGGCGTTCCACGAATGTCCACGGCACGGGGAATATACCCGGTCGCCGTGATGTCAATCGTGGAGCAGCCTCCAGAAGAAGCGGCCGTCGTGCCAATGCCAGCGACGGTCGTTTACCTAATGTGCGAGACCGCCTACCGCCGCAAATTAAAGAGCGGATTAGCGACGACCCCCTCTTCCAAATCACCACCAGCAACCGATCCCACTGGATCGACCCTTTCAATGGCGCCGCCATTCCCCTACCCGCCGATGAGCATGAATCCCGTAAGGCGGTAGTAGAGCATCTCCTCGCTTCCGATTCCTGGCGCCGCGATAGCTGCCTAGATATGGCCACCCTGCGCACCCAATGCTGGCGCCTGGAACTACGCCGCTTACTGCCCTTAGACAAGCGCTTCCGCCTGTTTTCCAGCCGCGATGGCCTGTGGATGAATCCCTTTAACGGCAATTTAGTGGACGAGGTCCACCGCCCCGATACCGGCAATCTTCAGCAGGCGACAATCAACGCCATGGCTCGCCATCTCGCCATGGCAAACACTGCGGTCGGGAGCGAACCGCTCTCGCCGGATATTCTGCGGCAAGCGATGGCGGCGATTAACCGCGATCGCAATGATGCTCGCTCCTCAGTATTTGCACCTATCGACGCCGATGAAAGCGATCACGAGCGCGATCTCGAGCGAGCCACCCAGGTACAAGCGCGCATGCTGCAGGAACCGCCCGAGATAACAGGATTCCAGATCGCCCGGGCCTTTAAGCCCCATGCCGCGGTAAGTGGTGACGCATATGATATGTATGTTGATAATGAGGGCGTTCTGCACTTCCTTATCGCTGATGTTGCCGGTCATGGCATCCAGGGGGCGATTATTGCCGCCGGCCTGCTGCGCACGGTGCGCCTACTACGGCGTCAAATTAATGACCCGCGAGAACTCCTTATCGCCCTCAATGCCGAGCTAAGGCCAGAGCTCTTACCGGGCCAATTTGTCACCGTCTGCGCCGGCACCCTCAATCCCCAGGATCACGTGCTGCAGATCTGCCTAGCTGGACACCACCCCTGCTTGGTGATCAATCCCAACGCCGATATTATGCTATCCCGTCTCGGCCAGCCAGGGATGGTAGTGGGGGTGGCCGAGGGCGATGCCTTTGCCAATACCCTCAGCATTGAGGAATTGGTCCTCTCCCCCGGCGATATGGTGGTACAGTTCACCGATGGGGTATTCGAGGCCAGTAACGACAAGGGCCAAGAGTACGGCCTCATGCGGTTGGCCACCCGCCTGCTGCGGCGGCGCGCCTGCGGCAGCAATGCCAACACCCTCCTCCAGGAAACGGTGGCCTCGGTCGAACGCTTCTGCGGTGGCCGCGCCGGCGATGATTTAACGATGATCGCCATCGCCAGCGAAGCGGGCTGAAGAGCCGCCACATCGCCAACGATGGACGAAAAGCGACGGCCAGCAGCGTGCGAATCATCGATTGAGACTATCCCGACAACGCCGAGGTGAACAGACTCCGCGGGGAGCGACTTGGCCTGCTGCAGACTGTGCTTAGGGTTACATGATCATGGCCCACCCAAACACCCGCCGCCGCCCCCTCGATTTCCCCATCGACTATATTCACGGCTATTTCTGTCACCCTATCCGCTTGCTTTTCTACCTCAGTGCGCGCCTGCGCATTATCCGCCATGGACCCATGCCGCGGGGCGGCTATGTGCTGGCCAGCAACCATCGTT
>REDX01000056.1 GCA_007695355.1 Planctomycetota bacterium | reverse complement strand
CCTCAGCGCTAGGTGCCCTTGAGGAAGACTATGCCGCCATGCAGGAGATGTTCTTTGGGCAACCACCGTCATTCCCTGAGTTGGTAAATGGTTTGCGCGCCTTGGAAAACCATCTAAACGCGTGAACCCCCGCTTTCCCACCGTTAGTAGTGCCAAAACCCAAACCGCAGCATCGACCTGCCCCCCCCAACCGGCCCTGAGTCCGCCGATCATCCTTATGCAAATCATCACCTCCACCGCTACCTTATGCGATCCCGCCGATGCCACCGTGGCCCCGGTCAAATACAGCGCCTACACCTGCGGCCGTCACCCCGCCTCCCAGGCCGCCCTCAACGCCTTACACCGCGCCGGTCACCTACTGGGCAAGGTGGAGGGGGTGCAGGTGATGGTGGGAGGGGGGTGGGCGAGCAGGGGGGCGGTGCAGTGGGAAATCGTTTGCCCACTTGCCCCTTTTGCCACATCGCAGGCAGCGGGTCAGGGTGGACTTCCGTTGACTATTCCTGAGAGTATTAGGTGCTGAGGATCAACGAGAAGCATGCCTCATGGTGATGACCCGCGTATCCTTCGTTCACGCCAACGACTATCCTGTTCGTGGTAGCCCACCCCTGAGAGCCGCCCATGCACCTTCCCGATGCAATCATCCAGCAGTTGCGCTCCCTACGCCGTGATGGCCACCCTGCGGGCCGAGGGCCTGCCGGTGCTGGAGCTGCCCGATCCCCGCAGCGGCAATCCCCTGCTGACCATGCATCTAGTGAGACGTAAATTCGGCCTGTCCAGAAAATCTGTTAACCGCCCCTTTGGATGGGCTCAAGGAACGTCTGCAGCCTAGTTTTGGCGCCGTCTAGTTGGCTGATAATAGTTTTAGGGGCGCTCTCGGTTCTGTGCACTTTCGGGTGGACAGGTTGCGGCTTTTCGTGGCCAAGCTGGCGGTTTCCCAATCCCAACGGGCAGCGCCCCAGACTAGCTTAGGGCCGCGCCGTTGGCGCTTCGGAAGGGCACACCACCACCCCAGATGAAGGGGTACCGCGCAAGCTTCAGGGTTGAGTGCTGGTCTGTCCACAGTCGGTTTCACTATTGTTGGGCATGTCCAAGGAACCAAGCTAGCAGAAGGCATGGAGAGCCTTTGATTTTCTAGGGGTTATTACATTAGACTGGCGGACACTCTGCCGTTCTCGCTAAATTAAGGTGTTGACCTAGGGTTCGTAACGCCAAACGATCGCGAAAAATAGAGCACTTGGCATTGTGAGCCAATAGGTCTTCCTCCAGCGTAAAAGACTATCCCATTCTCGAAGATATGTATTAAGTAGGCATTGAAGCGATGCTCACCGGCAATGGGACGCCCAAGTTGTTGGTCCCATTGTTTCGCTAAAACTTCCGATCGTATGTGTCCATGAAAAATATTGTGTTGGCGCAATGACTCGAGTGATTGTTGAAATACTTGACTTCCTCTGGTAATCTTGAAGTCCAGTCCGTCAAATTGGACGAAGGCTTCCTCTCCAAAAATCACCCCATTGGTCAATAGGCTTTCTGATTCTTCATTTTGACCTTGGTTCACAGGTGCATCAAGTTCAATGGGTTCTACGGCGTCAGAAACACTCATCTGCAGTTTGGGGTTCTGCTCTGGGACGGCAAGACGAAAACCGAGGTAGTGGCTGCGGTTACCAGGCGCGGTCCTGTCGCGGAACGCCGAGCGGGCGTGCTGCCCGCTGCGGTTCCAGCCGCCG
The DNA here is from genome assembly GCA_007695355.1 of Planctomycetota bacterium. Classification (GTDB taxonomy): domain Bacteria; phylum Planctomycetota; class UBA11346; order UBA11346; family UBA11346; genus REDP01. Next base: position 2,411 of record REDX01000056.1, on the reverse strand, counting down.
CCGCGCCACACGCGGTTGGAACCAGAAGCGAGGCCGACTGGATCGGTCACTGTACTGCTTGGGTAATCGCCATACCAATCCGAACACCATTCCCAGACATTCCCAATCATGTCGTAGAGGCCCCAGGCGTTTGCTTGCTTACGGCCAACGGGATGGGTTCTGCTGTTAGCATTGCCATTATGCCAAGCAATGGCATCCAGATCACCATAACGCGCGCCTATGGTTCCGGCACGCGCCGCGTATTCCCATTCCGCCTCGGTCGGCAGGCGCGCCTGTAAACCGGGTACTTGGGCATTCAACCGACTCATAAATGCTTGGGCGTCATTCCAAGTCACAATCTCTACCGGGCGCTGGGGATCACCCGTGAAGTGGCTCGGGTTGCTCCCCATCACCGCCTGCCACATTTCTTGGGTACATTCCGTGTTCGCCAGCCAATAGCCGCGGGTCAGCGTCACCTCATGCTGGGTTTCATCGCTCTTGCGGCCTGCCTCATCAGCCGGCGATCCCATGAGGAAGGTTCCGGGCGGAATGTAACGCATCCGTTGCGTCACCTCGCCTACCTGGAGGTCGGCCCAGTGTCCAAATTCATCTTGCCCCATCGTTGCTGCCCATTCAGGGCGGGTTGGGCCAGCGACCGTTGAGGGCGCTGCTTTGCGTTCGGGTGGTGGATTTGCCGAAAAATCGATGGGCACCGATGGACCTGTCGGTGATGCTGAGATTTGCGGTGACAAAACCGACCCTGTTGGTGCTGGCGCCGAGGCCGGATCAGTGCCTGGGCGCACGGCCACCAATCCGATTATCAGCAACAGCAACACGGCGGCCCCGATGGCGCCGCGTAAAAGCCATGTCGACCTGGATGACCGGATTACTTCTGCTGTGCGGACACGCGGTATATTTGCCGCTGCTGATGGCTGACGCTTTTGCCCTTGGGCTGGCTCCTTGCTAAGGTCAAAAGATGCTGCAGCAGTAGGTGCGCCATCACGGAGTAATTCATTTAAACCTGCTACAAGGTTGTTCGCTGATGTATAGCGTTGATCACGATTCTTGGCGCAGCAGCGGCGGATGATCTCCGCCACGGTGGCGGAACACCCGGCTGGTTCTGGATCCGGGAATGGGTCGCGGATCACTGCCGCCATTACCGCCCAGGGGGAGTTGCCGCGGTAGGGCGAATGGCCGACGATCAGGGCGAAGAGGGTAGCGCCGAGGGCGTAGATGTCGGTGCGGATGTCGATGTCATCAAAGCCGTCGGCTTGTTCGGGGCTCATATAGGCCGGGGTGCCCATGGTGGCGCCGGTTTGGGTCATGCGGTCATCGCCGTCGGCGCTGCGCGCCAGACCAAGGTCTGCCAGTTTTGCACTGCCGTCTTGGGCTAAGAAAATATTGGCGGGTTTGATATCGCGGTGCATCAGCCCCGCCGCTTCGAGGGCTACCAGACCACGGGCGGCATCGCGGATGATCTCGAGGGCGCGCCGTTCGGGCAATCGACCGCCGGCGGCCTGGGCCGCTTGTTCGGCGTCGCCGCCGGTGACCAACTCCATGGCTAAATAGAGGGTGCCCCCTACCTGACCCACATCATAGACGGTGATCACATGGGGATGATTGACCTTGCCGGCGGCGCGGGCCTCGCGCATAAAACGGTCGGCCGCCGCCTGACCCCCGGCCTTACCGGGGGCGATTAATTTGACGGCTACCTCGCGATCCATGCTCACCTGGGTGGCGCGGTAGACGGCACCCATGCCGCCCTGGCCCAACTTGGCTCCTAAGCGGTAGCCGCCGATCTCCTTCGGCGCGCTGGCTTTGGCGGCGTCTTTGCACAGGACCTCAATGCCGTGATCGGTCAGCAGGCCGCGCTCAACCAAAATCAGCGCCGGATCACGACCCTCACTACGCGCCTGGGCAAAGATTTCTTTGGCCAAAGCTTTGTCGACCAAGCCCTTTGATACGGCGAGTTTCAGCACCAGGGTGTCGGTGATTGAGGCCATAGCACATCTTTTGCTAAAAACCTGCTCAATGCAATCGACAATGGCTTGAGACATACGGGGCCATCAGCGGCTCAAACACTTCATCCATTTCAGCCAATGGCCGGGCATCGTATTGCGGTATCGGCCATAGGCTATGACCATGGGAAAACTAGCACCATTGGCCATACGTGCATTAGCGGCTGGACTCCGCAAGCACGGCGTGACCAAAGAGAGTGATTTGCAGGTCATTGCGAAACGGGCGATTATTCAATTTCGGCCTGTCCATTTCTGATGTGATGAGGTGAGGCGTGCTGGGCGGACCGTGGAGCCAGGGCCACTAGGGTAAGCCTCGATGCTGCCACACATGCTGAGCCTTCCACTGGAGCTGCGGCTGCGCCTGGATGCGCTGGATGAGATCGGGGTCCTCGGTCAGTAGTTCGGGCTTGATGT
>REDX01000192.1 GCA_007695355.1 Planctomycetota bacterium | reverse complement strand
CAGTAACCGCCGTATACGATGAGTACGTACGGTGGTGTGGGAGGACGGCCCCCGCGAGGGGGCCTCCTACCCGATGGGGGAGACTCCTGCGAATCCTAGTGCCCCGTCCATGAGATTTTGGTGGACAGGGAAACTAGCCAGTCTCAATACAAAAACCCGCGGGCTAGGTCCGCGGGTTTTGTATTGTCTGCCTTTATCCTGACTCATAGGAGGCTTGAGGGAGTCCTCGCGCCTTGGGTCAGTATACGGAGAGCAAATCCTTACTTAAGGATAGAGGTGCCAACGGCACGCAGATCTTGGCAGGCTTCGATTACACGTGCCTTAATGCCGGCCATGGCTAATTTCAGATAGCCGCGGGGGTCATAGGCCTTCTTATTGCCGATTTCTTGATCCACCTTCAGTACGCCGTCATAGTTCTTGAACATATGATCCGCAATTGGACGGGTAAAGGCGTACTGGGTGTCGGTATCGACGTTCATCTTGATGACACCGTAGTCCAGGGTCTCGTGGATCTCGGCCTGGGTCGACCCAGAGCCGCCGTGGAAGACGAGGTCGAGGGGATTGGCGCCGGTCTTAAACTTCTCTATCACTGCCGCCTGACCATCACGGAGAATGGTGGGGGTGAGCTTTACATTGCCCGGCTTATAAACGCCGTGCACATTGCCGAAGGTGGCGGCGAGCATAAAGCGACCAATGCTATTCAGTTCTTCATAGGCGCGCACCATATCCCCAGGGGTGGTGTAGAGCTTTTCATTGCTAACGCCAGAGGTGTCGTGGCCGTCTTCTTCGCCGCCGACGACGCCGGTCTCGATTTCCAGGAGCATATTCAGCTTCGCCAGGCGCTGAAGATAAGTCTTCGACACCTTGATATTTTCTTCGAGATCCAGCTCCGAACCGTCAAACATGTGGCTATTGAAGAGGGGGGACTGGCCGGCGGCGACCCGCTTTTCGCTCTCGGCGATGAGGGGATCCATGAAGGGCCCCAGATTCTTGGGGTGGCAGTGATCGGTGTGGAGGGCAATCGCTACGGGATAGCGGGCAGCCAAGCTATGGGCGGCTTCGGCGAGGATCTTTGCGCCCAGCGCCATATCTTTGATTGAGCCCGTGGCATGCTGGCCGCCACCGCTGGAGACTTGAATAATGCCGTCGCAGCCAGCTTCAGCGAAACCTTCCATGACCCCATTAATGGTTTCGAGGCTGGTGATATTGATGGCAGGATATGCAAACTTGCCTTTCTTGGCGTTGTCGAGCATTTGGCAGTACTGGTCGTACGTGGCGATGGGCATAGAGCATCCTTTGTGATCTGAGTGATAGAGAGCAGGGGGGGACAGGGCATAGGTTTCGCGCCTGGTTAGGCTTCTGCTGCCTGCGGAGGGGCATTCTGGAGATTGGTTCGGTGGTGCAAGGTGGGAGAGGGTTGCAGCACCCAGCCGTACAAGGTCGAGGATTAGCTAGGCCCTGGCTGGCATCGGCGCTTGAGCTGGCACGACATGTGCGTCCTAGCCTCTCAAGCCCTTTAAAAAGGCTGCTCATGTTCTGTTCGAGTCACTTGCGTTGTCGGAGACCACATTATGCGTATCAAGCTGCAACTGCTGTCCTGCGGTCCACTCCTGGCTCTCGCCCTGCTTTGCGTCCATCCTTTAGCGGCCGAAAGCCTGGTGACTGCCACGAATCTCTCCCATGGTACCATGTATTCTGACCAGGTAGCGCGTCAGGCTGGTGACCTATTAACCATCCGGGTGAATGAGAATACCCAGGTAGCAGAAAGCCAGAAAACCGACACCAGTCGAGAAATGGCTCTGAGTGGTCGTATCCGCGCCCTCCCCAATAGCACTTTAGTGGAGGGGGCTCCGGGGGCTCCAACCAAGGGCACCCTGCCGGTATTTGGGGCTGAATCTGCCAAAGAGTTCACCGGCGAAGGCTCTTACGATCAGCGCGGGCGCATGAGTGCTATGATTACGGGACGGGTGATCGATGTCTTGGACAATGGCAATCTCGTCATCGAGGGCCGACGCACCCTCACCTTCGGCGCAAATCTGAAGACCATCCGCATAACCGGTGTCGTGCGCACCGCCGATATCACCAGTGGTAATTTGGTGGAATCGGAACGCATTCACAATCTGCAGGTGGCGATCGAAGGCGAGGGTCCCCTTAATCGCTCTCAGCAGCAGGGCTTATTAAGTCGTCTTCTTGACTATATTTGGCCGCTCTGATTCAGATCGGTCTGCGATCGCTTTCACATTATGGGGCATGCGCCCCTGGGATCCCTGAGGACCTGACCATGTCAAAGTTCTGCATCTGCCTGACGATGATCGCCCTCTTGCCCCTGGCCACAACGGCCGCGGGTATGGATGGTTTTGATCTCTTCGGCGAAGATTCCGATCCGCGCCCTGGGGAAGGGGTGCGCCTAAAGGATCTGGTCACCATCGCCGGGGTTCGCGATAACCAATTACACGGCGTTGGCATTGTAGTCGGTCTGGCCGGCACTGGCGATTCGTCCGATGCTACCCTTCGCCTGGCACAGCAGATGCTCTCGACAAAAAATATCCGCATCGGTGATAATGATTTGCGTTCCCGCTCTATCGCCATGGTTGCGGTAACTGCAGATCTGCCCCCCTTTTCCCGTTCTGGCACCCGCCTCGAAACCCTGGTTAGCTGCATCGGCAATGCCACCTCCCTGCGCGGTGGGGTTTTGCTGCAAACATTCCTTACCGCGCCCAACGGTGATATTTATGCGGCCGCCCAGGGGCCGCTGACGATCGGCGGCTTTGGCGATGCCGGCCCAGGCATGGTGGCGGTAGGAATTAATCACCAAAATATTGAAACCGTCGCTCAGGTTGCCAACGGTTCCATCGTTGAGCGGGAAATCCCGGTAAGCATGCTTTATGGGGATGCCCTGCGTCTGCTGTTGAAAGATCCCGACTTTACCAATGCCACCCGCATTGCCAATGCCCTTGCTGAAGAGTTTGGGGCAGAGCGGGTGCAGGCCGTAGATGCAGCGACCATCAGCCTGCGTTTTCCTCGCCGTCCCAGTGAGGATCAATTGGTTCGCACCATTAGTCAATTACATCAACTGCGCATCGCCCCCGATGTGGCGGCGCGGGTGGTGATTAATGCTCGAACCGGTACGGTGGTTATTGGCCAGGATGTGCGTATTGGCCCGGTGGCGGTTAGCCATGGTGGCCTTGCCCTTCGGGTGCAGCGTCGTCGCGAATTTATTCCTGATCCCGAGAATCCTCGCAATCGCTTTGAAGTCGAGACCTGGATGGATCCGGTAACCAATATTCGTCGGGAAGCACCGCCCAAGGGCATAGCACCCACTGATGTTACCGGTTCGGTTACCGTCATGGATGGGGTCACGGTGCAATCGATCGCCAATGCACTTAATGCCATTGGTGCTCGGCCACGTGATATGGTCGCTATTTTCCAGGCCTTAAAACGTGCTGGCGCCCTACACGCTGAATTGGTGATCATGTAAGGAGCGATCATGAGCGACCTCTCCCTCACCGATGTTGGTAACCTCAATCAAGCAGGTTTAAGCGAGCGTCAACGCTTAGAACGGGTCGCAGCCCAGTTTGAAGCCCAATTCCTTCAGCTGTTACTGAAAGAATCTCAGGCCTGGAACGATGGTGATGACGATGATATATTCGGCAGCAGCCCTGCTTTAGACCAGTTCCAAGACATGCTTCACAGCGCCCTAGCAGAGTCTAGTGCCGGAGGCATGGGAATCAGTGAAATGATAGTTCGCCAAATGCTACCAACGCCCCCAGCAGGTGGAGCTTAAGCCATGCTTGATCCCGATGAGCGATTGATTCTTGAGGCCTTAACCCGTGAACTTTCCCGTGAATTGGGGATTTATCGCAGTCTCTTGGAGTTGGCCAATAGCAAGCGTGATTGTTTGACGAGGCATGATCTTGAAGCCCTGCACCGCATAATTGCAAGCGAGGAAGAGATTGCCCAGGCCGCTTTAGAGCAGCGCCGGATTCGCGATGATCTCCTCCGTCGCATATGTCTTAAGCGAGGTGGCGAAATCAGACAGATGCAATTCGATGAATTGGTTGCCGGACTGCGCGAACCCCAGGCAACGGAGTTGCTCCGCTTGCGTCAGGAACTGCGCACCGTCCTCGGCGCTCTTGCC
>REDX01000059.1 GCA_007695355.1 Planctomycetota bacterium | reverse complement strand
GGATCGAATTGGCGTTGGCGGGATTGGCGCATGGGTGAAACCTTAAATATGGAATAGAAGAAGTCAAAATAAGTTTGCATGTCCCTTTTCCGCTTGTCCCTTTTCCGCTTTTCCGCCTTTTCCGTTTCCAGCGGCCGAATGGGACGTTGGCGATAGTCCAAGGTGCCGGTAACCGTATGCTGAACCACGGTGGCCGGAGGATGCTGGGGGTCCCCAGCATCAATATCGAGCCGCAAGGGCCCCTGCCTCCTCAGTTCACGACCACCGCCCATAGCCACGAAGGCTAATGGCGCCAATGAGATTGGCAACGATTGAAGTAGTATGCTTGCATTCCATCATATGAACGGCAAGCGGGGCGCATCTCGCTGTCCTGCACCCGCTATCGCCCATGGACTGCCGGCTTATCTTCACAAGACACCAAGACTCGTCCCTTTAAAAATGCATTATTCGGGACGGCTTTGGTGGGACGGGTCAAAGTATTTGGCTTGGCCAGTGCAGGCCATGACTGATTTCCATATGGGCCCGTTGACGTCGATTTTTTGGCGTTCATGGGTGGCGACGGGGATGGGCACATTGACGAAATTGCCGTTACGGAAACCGACGACCATATTGGTGCGCCCTGACATAGCTGCGTGAACGGCATATTCTGCTAATTGGTGGCATAAGATCTGATCGGTTCCGGACGCGGAAACCGAACGGATGGAATAATTGGGGTCGAAGTATTTTAAGCCCACCGGAATGCCTAACTCTTGGAAATGTGCTTTAAACCGTTCACACAAGTAGACCCCAATATCATGCTTCAATAGATTCCCCGAGGCGTCCCGCTGGGCGGGAAGATCGCTAAACAGGTGTTGACCATAGCCCTCGGCCACGGTTATGACCGCATGGGATTTCTTGCGGAAGCGTCGCTCGATGGCCTTCAGCAATCCATTGGGCCCATCCAAGGCAACCTGATACTCAGGGACCAAGCAAAAATTCACCACCGGGTTTGCCAGGGTGGCGTACGCCGAAATAAAGCCGGAGTCGCGGCCCATGAGTTTGACGATGCCCAGGCCATTAAAGATCGATCGGGCTTCCATGTGCGCAGCAGTGATCACCTGGGTCGATTGGTACACCGCGGTTTCGAAGCCAAAGGAGCGACCAACGAATTGGATGTCGTTATCAACAGTTTTGGGGACGCCAACGATGGAAATCTCTAAATTCCGACGGCGGGCCTCTTGATGGATCGCTTGGGCCCCTTTAAGGGTTCCATCGCCACCGATGGTAAACAACATATTGATGCGCATATTCACTAAATTCTGCACCAGGATCGCTGCCTCCTGATTACCACGGGAGGTGCCGAGAATGGAGCCGCCCTCCATATGGATCGTGTCCACGCCATCGGGATCTAAGAGCCTCGGTGGGTGATCTTGGGGCCTTGCTAGGCCGGCATAGCCGTAAGGGATACCGTAGATTTCGCGAACGCCGTATTCCGAATGAAGAGTCTCCACAATGCCTTTAATTACCGAGTTAATACCTGGGCACAGTCCGCCACAGGTCACAATGGCCGCCCGCGAGAGATAGTGCGGATGGAAGATGAGCGAGCGTGGGCCAGCCGTTTCCATCGATGGTACGTCATCCAGCGCGGCCCCTGGGGTGAGGCTGCGCAGATCACAATCCACCAAGGTCCGTTCATCCTCGTCAACAAATAAATGCTTCTGCAGTTGCAGCGGGCTGGGAATCCGGCAAGGCCCCAAACGATCAACCGTAAAATCGAATGACGCATGCTTGGCGGTGGACATGGGTGATACTCTTTCTGTGAATGTCAGCCGGTGGTGCGCAAGCCTGAAGCGAGGGCGTTGATGCTCAACAAGAGGGTTGGCAGTAGGTGGTCAGCGCCATCGCTGTCGGCGTTGGCGAGCAGGCCGCGCCAGCGGCGAATGAGCTGCACCTGTTGGGCATGCAGGTGACGGAGGGGCTCTTCGCGCAGGCGTAGGGTTTTCATCATCAGCGGCCGGCGCTCGCTGCGATGGCCCCCATAGAGGCGTTCAAGCATGGCCTCTGTGCGTCGCCACTCGCCGGTAATACGGGCGAGGAATCGCTCGCGCACGCCGACATCCTCAACCAGTCCGGCGTAGTCGGCAACGATATCGAGATCCACCGAGGCCAGGCTGGTTTCGGCGTTCATCAAGACATAGCGCAAGAAACTCCATTGCCGTGACGCTTCACAGACTACCTGGAAGTGCTCTGGCTCTTCCTGCTCAAGTTGTTCAAGGGCCGTACCCAGGCCATACCAACCGGTGAGGTAGTGGCGCGATTGGTTCCAACTGAACACCCAGGGAATCGCCCGCAAATCCTCTAGGGTTCGCCGGCCGCTGCGACGACTGGGCCGGCTGCCAATGGAGCTACGCTCGAGCACATCGATGGGCGTTGCCGATGCCCAGTAGGTCATAAAGCCATCGGCTTGCAGCAAGCGCTGGTAGGCACCGCGGGAACGCTCGGCCAGTCGACCCACGGCCTCGCGGTAGGTCTCCGGGGTGGGCGAGGGTTTGCGATGCCGGAAGGTGGCGCCCAGTATCCCCGCGGTCAGCAATTCCAGGTTATAACCTGCGGTAATTCTATTGGCATATTTCTGGGCTATGGTTTCGCCCTGCTCGGTCAGGCGGAAACTTCCAGTCAAGGAGCCATGGGGAAGAGCCTGGAAGAAACGGTGGGTTGGCCCGGCGCCGCGGCTTATGGTGCCACCGCGGCCATGGAAGAAACGGAGGCGGATGCCGCGTTCGGTCGCCACGCTGGCAAGCTCGCGCTGGGCGGTGTGCAAGGCCCATTGACTCATCAGAATGCCGCCGTCCTTATTCGAGTCGCTGTAGCCAAGCATCACTTGCACCAGCGGCGTGCCCGCTTGGCGGGCTAGGCTGCGTTGAGTAATGGGGTGGTCCAGGAAGCGGGCCAGCAGGTCGGGGGCAGCGATCAAGTCATCAATGGTTTCAAAAAGCGGCACCACCGGAACCAGGCAGATTAATTGCCCCTGATCATCCGGACGCACCAGACCGGCCTCGCGGGCCAAAACATAGACCACCAAGAGGTCCGAAAGCGAGCGGGTCATGCTTACGATCAGCGAGCCGATACCTTCGGGGCCATAGGTTTCGATGTGGTTGGCAATGACCCGATAGCAGTCCAACACCGCCGTGGCTTCACTGCCGGCCTGGGTCTGGCTGTGGGCGAGTGGGCGGGGGTGGGTCAATTCACTGGTAAGCAGGGCGAGCCGGCGCTCCTCGCTCCAATCGGCGAAGTCGCCGCCATCAAGGCCTGCAGCGGTCAGCAACTGGGCCATGGCCCGGTCGTGGAAGCCGGAGTTCTGCCGCACATCCAGTGCCGCTAGGTGGAAGCCAAAGCTGGCCACCAATCGCTGCAGCGGCAGAACTTCCACCGTCGCCAAGCGATCGGCCCCCACCGCACGCAGGGATTCAACCAGGGTGGCAAGATCGTCAGCGAGTTCGCGGGGATGCCGATAGCGCCCCGGCGCATCGGGGTTGCCATCGGGCAGCCGCGCCAGCATCACATTGACAAACTGCCGCCACGGTTCCTCTGGATTGCGGGCCAGGGCCCGTTCTCCAACCTCACCCAGGTTTGCTGCTGCAGCCAGCGCAGCACGCAGGCCGTAGGGCATGTCGTGCAGACGGCGGGATAAAGAGAGCGATGCACCGAGTTGTATGAGGCGATTGCGCAGGATCTCCAATGCCGACTCGCGCAGTTCGCGCAGGGTCTGGGCGGTAACCGTGGCCGTCACCAAGTGATGCCCATCGCGGTCGCCACCCACCCAATTACCAAAGGTGAGAGTGGGCAACTGGTCGATATCGGTCAACTCCTCTGCCGGTCGACCGGTACTGGCGGCCCAGGCATCGCGCAGACGCCGATCAATGCTGGGCAGGACATGGGGGAAGACATCGCGCAGATAGTGCAGCACTCCTCGGCGCTCCGAGGCGATGTCGGGCTTGGCGAGGAAAATCTCGCCCGTGCGCCAGAGGCGTTCGAGAACCCCCTTCACCTGTTCGCGAATACCGTTTTGTTCGGCCGGGGTCCACATTTGGTTTTCTCGCGAAACCAGTAGTAGGTAGAGTTCGCGGTGTTGTTCGAGGACGGTTGCTCGCTTGGCCTCGGTGGGATGCGCGGT
>REDX01000060.1 GCA_007695355.1 Planctomycetota bacterium | reverse complement strand
TTGGGAGCCGTTGCATGTTAACGCCCAGAACGAGTCGACACCGGTGGATGTGAGGGTGTATCAATTAAAAATAGCAGAGCCATTTATAAATGCTGCTTTTGAGGATTTATGGCTCGATGACAGCAAAGCCCTGGCGGGATCTCAGGTGGGGGAGACCCGTGTGGTGACCATCTATCCGGCAGTGGAGGATGCATCACCTCAGCGCCTGGATGCAGGGCGATTACTTTCAGACACCAATTACATTGGCATTATGGCTTTATTTCGGCGTGCCGGTAATCCGGATCAGCGACGCTTATTGTTGACCCGTAAACAGGCGCGCTCGCGCCCAGAGATTCATTTCCACGGTTTCGCGGTGAGCCTACAGGCCCCCAACGAACACCCAGTGGACGAGGAGTAACGCCGTGGACCACTACCAAAAGGTGATGTGGAGCGAGGGTCTCCTCATGGGCCCGCAACACCTCCAGCAAGCCGATCGCTATCACGAGCAGCAATTACGGCGGCAGCAGCTTGGCCTGGGTCCCTTTTCCTGGGGCCTCTCCTCATTGACCATTGATCGTCAGTTATTGACCAATGGCACCTTGCATATTACCGCCATTTCCTGTGTCCTACCCGATGGCTCTTTGGTGTGTGCCCCTGATTTGGATGAAGTGCCGCCGGCGCGCGATATCCGTGATGCCGTGGGCAGTAAAGCCACGGGGATCTATCTTGCTTTGGCGGTGGATCGTCCGGGGGCGGTTAATGTGTCGGCTGCGGGTCAAGCTGATGGGCGCACCACCCGTTATTTGCGTAAACAGGTGGAATTCCACGACGAATGTGGCGATGGCATGCAGCGGCAGGTGAGCGTCGCCAGTAAACAACTGCGCCTGCTGGTGGATGGTGAGTCGCGCGATGGCTGCGTGTGTATTCGTATCGCCGAAGTGCTGCGCCGCCCTGGGGGCGATGTGGAACTGATTGCCGATTATGCGCCGCCAGCCCTGACCCTTGAGGCAGCCCCGGCGCTGGTAGAAGCCTTGCGGGGAATTTTGGATGTGGTGGTACGTCGTGCTGGGGATCTCACCCGCCAACGTCGCCAACGCGCCCAGGGGGTGATAGAATTCGCCACCAATGATACGGCCCTGTTTTGGTTATTATCCACTCTCAACGGGGCCATACCCCAACTGGCGCACTATGCTCGCTTTCCCACCAGCCATCCGCAGGAAGCCTATTTGGCCATAGCACGTCTGGTGGGTCAGGTGTTGAGTTTTGGCAGCGATGGCACGGCGGAAGATATTCCTGCCTATGATCACCACGCGCCGGGACCGGTGTTTGCCGCTCTGCGTGATCATTTGACCTCGCTTTTGGAAACTATTCTCCCCAGTCGTTGTGTGCAGATTCCCCTCGATCGACTCAGTGATACTACCTTTGCCGGGGATTTACCTGAGGAATTAGGTGAACGCACCCGGTATTACCTGGCGGTGTCCTCGGCCAGTGGGATTGAGAAGGTCTCATCTGAGATTCCACTCAAGGCAAAAATAAGCTCACGCGCACGACTGCCGGCTTTGATTTCCCAGGCTCTGCGTGGAGTGGCCTTGAGTTATTGTGCAGTGCCCCCCGGAGAAATCCCTGCCCAGCCGGGATACGGGTACTTTGAACTGACGCGATCGTCCGACGAATGGCAGCAGGTGCTGCGTGGTCGCGACTTGGGTATTTATATCCCACCTGAGTTTGTTCAGCTGGATTTGGCCCTCCTGGCAATCAAGGAGGCATCATGAGCCGTTACACTTTGGTCGATGCCTATGCAGGTCTCGTGGACCTATCCCGCGAAGTTGACGCTGGGGAATGGGATGGCCGTGATGCGCTGGCGCTCGCCGATCGTTGTGAAGATCTCTTTGCCGAAGTCGAGGCGCTGGCACCGTTGACGGAAATACCGCAAGCCCATTTGCAACTTGGTAAATACGCCCTGTGTGCCCTGATTGATGAAATCGTTCTGGCCCGCGGTGGCAATCTTGCTCAGCAATGGTCGGCAAACCCTTTGCAGTTACGTTATTTTAACGATTTTAATGCTGGTGATGAATTCTTTAATAAACTGGAAAGCATTCGCCATGGCCGGGATGAACGGCAGCAGCAGGTGCTCGAAGTATATCACCTGTGTTTATGTCTTGGGTTTACCGGCCGTTTATCAGATCGTCGCGGCCAAGAACGGCGGCGAGCATTGATTGATAACCTCGCCACCGAACTTGCTGCTGGGCGTCCCTTGAGTCAAGACCTGGCCAGCGTCGATCGAGGTCGTGCACGTCAGCGCCCTCGTTGGTATCACAAGGTTCCGGCATGGTCCTGGCCGTTTGCGGCAATTCTGGTGGTGGCTGTGGTATTTGCCCTGTTTTATCAATTGCTCAGTCAGGATCTGCAGCAATTGGCGCAGCAGTTGGGGGCTCGCTAATTATGCTGCGCGATATACTTGCTTTCTTAGTGCTTGCCGGTTTATGTGTGGGCATTTGGTTTTTGGGCGATCGCCTTGGCCTCTCGGAAGGCTGGCGCTTGGCCATTATCATTACCTTGTGCGCGCTTTATTTGGCATTGTTGGTGGTGCAGAAAATATTAGCTATCCGTCGCTCCATGCGCATTGAACGGCAATTGCGCGATCAAGCGCGGCGACAAATGGCCGACGCTCCGTCCCAGGGCCAGGATGTGTTGCGTGAAATCGAACAGCGCTTTGCCGCTGCCCTGGCTTCTCTGCGGCGCAGTAAATTGGGCCCCGGTGCCTTGGCGGAATTGCCGTGGTACTTGATGATCGGCCCACCGGGATCGGGCAAAACCACGGCGATACGTGAATCCGGCCTTAACTTTCCCGCTTTGGGAGGGGAGGCCCGCTCCACGCGCGGAATCGGTGGAACCCGTAACTGCGACTGGTGGTTTACCGATCGGGCCATTTTTGTTGATACCGCTGGTCGTTATACCAGCGAACCCGATGATCAAGAAGAGTGGGGCGCTTTTTTGCGCAACCTGCGTAAAAACCGCCGCTCGCGGGCGATTAACGGTTGTCTGATTGCCGTTCCCCTAGGTGAGTTGGAAGATTTGGATGAACCGGCGGTGGAACGCTATGCCGAGGTGATACGTGATCGTTTGGGGGAATTGGTGCAGCACCTGCAGGTGGTGTTCCCGGTGTATTTGCTGTTAACCAAGTGTGACCACGTGGCGGGCTTTCAGGAATTCTTTTCCACCCGCGATAAGGGGGAAAGTGAGCAGATCTTGGGTGCCACCGTTCCGTGGCAGGGGAACGGTGAGAACACCACCGTACACGATTTGGTCGCTCAGGCCTATCAAGAGATGCTTGATCGCTTGCAGGGGGAGCGGGTTCGCGCCCTGACCCCAGATCACAGCCTGGCAGCCAAGGCTACGGTGTATCGTTTCCCCATACGTTTGCGCACTTTTGAAGAGCGCCTCCAGCAATTTATCGGTGCGGTATTTCGCGATAATCCATTTGAGGAAAATGCGCGTCTGCGCGGCTTTTATTTTACCAGTGCCACCCAGGATGGCTCGGCCAGTTCAGGAGTGGCTCCGGCCTTGGCGCCACCGCCTCCTGGGCTTCGTCCTGCATCGCCAACTCCAGTGCCGCCTGCTGCCAGTGCCGCCGAACCTCCTACTTCTGCGCCAAGTGGTCCTCCCACGTTGCGTCCTGGGTCACCGGTAGCCCGCATTGCTCCTGACAAGAGTGGCGCAAGCCAGGGCAATGAACAGTCTCAGGGGGAGGCCGAACGGGTGGCGCAGCTGCTCTCGACTCGCCCAGCATCTCGCCCGGCCGCCAAGGCTGCCAGCCAGCAAGGCCCACGCGCTGATATTGGTTCGGCCTCGCTGTTGGCTACCGACCCATCCCTGCGCCCGCTCCCCAAGGTCATGCCGCGTTTGAGCAGGCGGCCGTATTTTTTGCGCCAATTATTTTCCAAGCTCGTTGTGGCGGATGCCGTTTTGGCCCACCCACACCGCTCTCGCAGTCGAGCCATGGAGCGTCGTCGTCGCAGCTTGGCGGTGGTGTCCTTGGCCATAGCGAGCGTTGGCCTCCTCACCCTTGTGTGGTCGTTTGTCCAGCATCGTCTAGAAATCCGACAAACCGCTCAGCAGGCCGAAGTGCTTACTGAACTCTCGGGCCATGCAGCTTCTGCTGATGTATTGCTATCCCTGGATCGTTTCCGTCCAACCCTTGAGGCGCTCGCCA
>REDX01000245.1 GCA_007695355.1 Planctomycetota bacterium | reverse complement strand
GTCGCCATCACCGTCGCCGTCGCCATCACCGCCACCGCCACCGCCGGTGTCGTCACCGTTGCCGCCACCGCCACCGCCACCGCCACCGCAACCGGTAACGCCAAGGCTGGCAGTCACAAGGATAACACTCAGGAGAAGGATGAAGAACTGACGCATGGGAGGCTCCCTGAAAGGATCTGGAAATGGGGGGTGCGGTAATGGCCCGCTTCAAGCCCGGTTGCGAGTTATGGCCCCGCAGGCAGGATCGTGACAGCCGAATCTGCCGCTGGCGCCCGGGATGGGCCACTGCGTATCAGTCACCGGTCGTCTTGACGTTCCCTACATGGCCACTGGCCAGCCAGATAGATTGTCACATTTGGCCGTTGGTGGTCATCTACTACGGAGTTTCCTTGCATGCCCCCTGAGCCCACCATCCCACACCTGCCCAACCTAGACCAGCAACTGGTTCTACGGGCAGCTATGGATCAGCGGGAAGTGCTTACGGTCCATGCCTTTACCATCTGCCGCCGGTGGAATCTGGCAGAAGATGCGGTGCAGGAGGCCCTGCTTTGGGCCTGTGAGCACTGGCAGGATCTTTCAGACTTGGGCGGTCTCCTGCCCTGGATGCGGCGGGTGGTACAACTCAAAACCCTTGAACTCATCCGTCGGGAAGAGCGCAGCAGCCGGCATGCCCAGGGCATGGATCCAGCCATGTTAGAACGCTTAGCCACGGCTTTAGACCAGGCCGACGCCGATGAGGGCGCCGGCCAACTGCGCGCCATGAAGGCGGCCCTGCATCACTGCATGGGCCACCTTAGCAACGAGCATCAGCGCCTTTTGCAGGCCTTTTACTGGCAGCAGCGCAGCTGCGAAGACTTGGCCGAAGAATTCGCCAAGCGCCCGGACAATCTCCGCGCCATGCTTAGCCGCCTACGCAAGCGGCTAATGCGCTGTATGCAAGATCAGCTCTCCCCCTCTCCCTGCCCTGCGGAGCCTAAACCATGAAACAGCCACTCGCCCCCTCCTCCAGTCCTCATCAGGACTGGGACGAGCTCTGCCAGCGCTGGCTGGATGGTTCCGCCAGTGCTGAGGATGTTCATGAATTGGTACAGCAGGTCGAAGCTTCGCCCGAGCTGGCCCGCCGTTTACTGGCCCAGTCCCGCTTCGATTACTGCCTTGGCCAGGCGGCCCAGCAGCTGCGGCAGGAAGCCAGCGCCCCGGGAGTACCGAGCTTCAGCTCGGCAAGGGCCATCAGCGGTCGTCAGGCAGCGGTTCCCAGCAAAAAGCC
Organism: Planctomycetota bacterium; assembly: GCA_007695355.1. Classification (GTDB taxonomy): domain Bacteria; phylum Planctomycetota; class UBA11346; order UBA11346; family UBA11346; genus REDP01. The sequence continues at coordinate 17,959 of REDX01000245.1, read as the reverse complement.
CATCGCCTTCCCCCAGCCCCTGCGCTGGCTGGCCGCCGCGGCCCTGCTGGCCATCGGCTGCCTGTGGTTCCTCCTCCCCGAGAGTCGCGGCAGCCAGGGTTCTCACCTCGCCCAGGCACCGGAACCCCAGCCCCCGCAAGGTCAAGCATTGCCTGGCCTGGCGGCAGATGGTGAAGAATCGATAGCCGCCACCGCCCCCGATATTCTGGACCAATCACTGGCCGCTGCGGAAGCTCGTCCGGCGGCCCGCAGTATGACCCTGCAGGCACCCAGCACCCCCGGCTCGGTGCGCCTAGCCATCGACACCGCCCATCAGCGACGGGTCATGGTGACGGTGAGCCAGCGGAACAGCCAGCCTCACTAAAAAAACTGCCTGGGCGTTTTTATTAACCCATGATATAGAAATATTTATTGCAAAACCGGGGCCTTAGGCCAGGGCTTGTTCCCGACGGCCAGCGCCGGTTTGGGCATCGTGCCATTGGGCGAGGGCTAAAATCCGTGGGTCGGCCGCCGCCGAACCGGCATCTTCAAGGAATTGGCAGGTGGCATGGGTGCTGGCAGCGCGCTGGTAGAGGCGCAGCCAATCGGCCATCGCACCCTGGTCGTCGCGGGGCAGTTGGTCATCGATAACCTGAGGCGGGCGCCCAATGCCGAGGCGCCAGGGCTTGGGATCCAGACGTGCCCGATAGCTTTGCTGGGCTTGGCAGAGATCGGCATAGCGTGGATCGGCGCCCAGCTGCTTAAGTTCAGTCAGGCCTTCGTTCACCGGAATCCGGGCATCGAGCCGCAGGGCGCGTAAGCCGCCGGCGGTATCCCAAATGCGCAGGCGCCGGCCACCATCGGCCCAGCGGCGCAGTTGAGACAGGGATTTTTCGCGCTGGCGCGCACGGCGCTGGCGGGCGAAAAAGCCAAAGAGGCCGGAACTCGCATGGGGCAAGTCAACGTCGATAATCCAAATGTCACGGCAATTGAGGATGCGATTGCCGAGGCGGTTTCGCGTTACCAGGACGGTGGTTTTATCGCTGCCGGCCGGCCCCCGCTCAAGAATGCGCTCGCGCAGGGGGCGATCACTCGCGTAGTAGTCCTTGCCTGAATCCAGGGGTTGCTTGCTGTGAATGCGCTGACGCAGCTTGGCCAGGGATTGCTGCGCACGGCTGCGCGCTTCGGCTTGGCCCTCATCGGACCAGCCCCAGGCGTAAAGGGTTTGGCGCCGGCCATCCCGGTCTTCCTGCTGATCGCTCACCCGCACCCAGAATTCTGGAATATGCATATTAGCCCCCTGCCATCGCTTTCTCCACCGCTTTGACGGTTTTCGGAATCATCCGGGTCAGCTCTTCGCAGCCATCGGCGGTGATCAGCAGATCATCTTCAATACGAATGCCAAAACCCTCTTCGGGTAGATACACGCCGGGCTCATTGCTGATAATCATGCCCGCCTCCAAGACCAGATCGGGGCTGGTGCCGGGGTCGTGGACATCCAAACCGATGAGGTGGGAGAGGCCGTGCAGGCGGGGGAAGCCGGCATCGAGGATGGGCTTCCAAGCCAATTCATTGAGCTCGCGCAGGGTGATGCCGGGGCGGGCGTGGCGGCGACCGAGGGCATTGGCGCGCAGCACCAATTCATACACCTCGCGGAAGCGGGGATCGTCAAAGCGCCCGTGTTGGGGCAGGGTACGGGTGACATCGGCGCAGTAGCCGGCGTGCGTGGCGCCGCTGTCGATAAGCACGGGTGCCTTCGCTAATAGCTTACCGTCATTGTGTTTATAGTGCAGGGTGGCGCCATTGACGGCACTCCCAACGATGGGCTGGAAGGCCAGGTGATCGTAGCCAGCGCTGAGGTAGGCGCCGATGAGGGCGCCGGCCAATTCGGCCTCTGTGCGCATCCGCGGGATTTGCGGCAGCACGGCTTTGAGACCGGCCCAGGTAACGGCGATGGCGCGCCGGGTTAGCGCCACCTCATCAGCATCCTTGCGCCGGCGCAGGGGCACCAGGAGGGGCTCGGCATTTAGCAATTCGATGCCGCGCAATTTTCGCCGCCACTGGGCCACGGCCTGGGACTGCCAGCCCGGCTCGCGATCCCGCCAAAGCATGGCGAGGCGGCCGCCGGCGGCGTCACAGGCCCGCGCTAGGCGCCCTTTGAGTTCCTCCATCGGGGCCACCGCACTCATGCCTAAGGCCTTTTTGGTAGCTGCGTTAGGTGGCAGACGCGCACCATCCCAAACCACCCGGGCGGGATCGCCCACCTCCAAAAAGAGGGTATCCGGCTGACGGTGCTGAGGATCTAGCAATAGCAATGCCCCCCCCTCGGCGCAGCCACAGAGCCAGTCAAACCAAGGATCCTGGCGGTGCCGCCCGGCCACCGGAGTGAGATCCAGCACCGGATCCGACCAGGGCGAGGCGATAACCAAGATCGGCACTGGGCCGCCAAAGGCCTGTTTGGCCAGGCGCAGGGCGGCTTGGCGGCGGCGGCGGTAGGTGGCCAAGGGCAGGGCACAGCCACGGAGGGGTGGCGGGGCGACGGGATGGGTCTTAGGCACGGCTAGCCTCCGGATGCTGGGCCCTCGGGATTGCGGGCGGCTTCTTTGCACACCCGATCGAAGACCTCAATAATGCGCTGGAACTGCTGCTTGGACTGGAACTTTACGGTCACCGCGCCCTTGCCGCCTCCGCCTTCCTTAATCGCCACCGGAGCACCGAGAAGACGAAAGAGATTGGCCTCCAATTCACGGATGGCAGGGGTGACATTCTTGCTTTGACCGCGGGTGGCGCGGCCCCAAAGCCGGCACTGGCGCTCGGTTTCCCGCACCGACCAGCCCTCTTCAATGGCCCGCTGGGCAACTTCGGTTATCGCCGGGGCATCGGGCAGGGAGAGCAGAGCCTTGGCATGACCCATGGAGAGGCGGCCGGCGGCCACATCATCGCAAACCACCTTGGGCAGTTGCAATAGGCGGGTGGTATTGGCAATGGAGGTGCGATCCTTGCCCAGGCGCACCGCCAGCTCTTCGTGGCTCAGCCCGTGCTCGTCCTGCAAAGATCGGTAGGCCAGGGCCAACTCGATGGGATTGAGGTTTTCCCGCTGAATATTTTCGACCAAGCGCAGTTCGGCAAGGTGCCGGGGGCCGTCATCCTCGCGCACCACCACCGGCACCTTTTCCAGGCCCAGTTTCTTCGCTGCCCGCCAGCGGCGTTCGCCGGCAACGATTTCGTAACCGCCGCCCTCTTTGCGCATGACCACAATCGGCTGCAGCATGCCGTGCTGCCGAATACTGGAGGCCAATTCTTCAAGGGTTGCCTCGTCAAAGCGAGTACGGGGATTGGCCCCAGGCGGCCGGATTAAACCAATCTCCACCTCATTGCCCATCTGGCCATTGCGCTCATTTGTGCGCCGCGGGGTGCGCGCCAGTACCTCGCGCAGGCCCTGGCCCAAACCCAATTCATCTGCCTCAGGCATCGAAGATCTCCTTGGCGGCGGCACAGTAGGCCAAGCTGCCGGGACTCAGTGGATGGTGCTCGATGATGGTCTGGCGGTGACTGGGGGCAGTTGCTAAAGCAACATCACGGGGGATCACCGTGGCAAGCACCTGGTCTTTCAAATGAGAGCGAACCTCGGCTGCAACATCGCGGCAGAGGCGCAGGGCCGGATCATGCATGCACAAAAGAATGCGCAGGCGCTCCGGCCCGGGCTGCCCCTCATCGCGCAGGGCCGCCACCACCCCCAGAATCTGACCCAATCCCTCAAGGGCATAGTATTCCGATTGGATGGGGATGATTAAATCCTTGGCCGCCACCATGGCGGCGGTGGCGGCGCCGGCCAGGGAGGGCGGGCAATCGATGACTACCGTATCGAAGGAGTCCCGCAGGGGATCCAAGGCCTGGCCAAGGACCCGGGCGCCGAGTTCCGGCGGGGCCCCATCGGCGCCGCAGGGACTCACCCAAAGGTTATCACGGCCAGTGGCCAGGGGAGCTTGTCCAGCGAGCAGTGCCGACCCCCCCTGCTGATCATTGGGGTCACGGCAAAGCACCGAACTACTATTGCCTTGCGAGTCCAAATCCACCAAAAGGGTGCGCCGGCCGGCGAGGGCTCCATAGGCGGCCAAGGCCAGGGCGGTGGTGGTCTTACCCACTCCCCCCTTCTGATTGGCGACGCATAGAACCTGAACCATGGGCCCAGTGTCCGCAGCCCAGCGAGGGGGCAAGAAGGGTTTTTCGCCCCAGTTGTCCACATTTTGGGAGGCCCTTTAAACCGGCGCCCAGGGTCTCGCTTGGGCGTCTATGCCCGCCACATGCCCGCCATATGCCCGCCAAAAGGGGGCCCTTTCGAGGCCCATTTGGGGTCTGGGGATGTCCCTGAGGAGGGGAGCCACGACATCTGATCCGTGCTTTTCGGCAAGGGTACGGCTGGGCCGTCCATCTTTATCCACATTTTCCCAGGCCCCTTTCCCAGGCCCGTCAAGGCTCCGCTATGAGCCTGCTTTGAGCGCCCTGGCAGGGCAGGCCTGGCCGCCCCTGTTCCACGTGGAACGTGGTGCCCAACAAGCCACCGGGTGCCCAATGGCGGGACGCTAAAGCTAAGGACCCTGGAGAAAGGTGGCCCGCTTCGCGGGCTCAGTTTCCCTTGGCCGAGTACGCCTCGGCGATCCCAAGGGGCCCCTTGGCTTCCCACCATTGGCTCGGCGCTGCCAGGCTTGGTTCCACGTGGAACAAGGGTCGAGCGGGGCCGCTGTTCCACGTGGAACGGGAACAGCGACGGGGAGGACCTCCTGGGAGCACCGGGCTCCAGCTCGGCAGAGAGCCATGGCGCTCGGCACAGCGGGCCTCCCTTCATTGGCACGGTGCACCCTGGCTTGGTTCCACGTGGAACAGGGGCGCTGAGTGGGAGAGTAACGATTGGAGAGCTAGGCCGAGCTGGGACTCAGTCGCCCCCAAGCTTGCGTTCCACGTGGAACAGGGGGACTGCTGGGGTGGATCCCCCTCGCTAGATCTGATTCCACCAGCGGCACCCCCTATCTCGGGATTTTCTCGGGGGGAAACCACGATTTTTGACGCTTTTCGCCCATTTTGGCCCATTTTAGCCCACGCTGGCCCCGTAAACGGAGCCCAATTGACCGCCATCAAGCGGATTTTAGGGGATGGCCCACTCCCCAATGCCGGGACCTGGAGATTTTCATTCATCGAATTGATCTCGCTTGCGAAACTCGACAATGATTTTGGTTTTCGTTTAACCACCGTAAACTTCGCCGTAATCATGATTTTTCTCAGCGTTTTGATTTTTGTTGACAGCATACTTCTTTCCAAATCCAGGTGCGTACAGGCACATGAAAATACATTCACGCAGGGAATTCTACCTGTTTACGGTTATCCATCTCTCGTTAAAGCCAACACCTGCATTGGCAATGACATCCAGTAATGCTCGGCCGCTGGGGGCAGCGGGGTCAATTGCTTAACTATTATAGACATAGTATTAGCGCAGCTTAGCCGTTCACCGACCTTTGCCAGGCCTAGCCAAGACCGCAGAACAGCGGAGCCAGCAGGGGGGCCAGCAGGGGAGCCAGCAGAAAAAAGCCGGAGAGGGTGCGGCGACTAAGAGACCTCAAGGAGGCGGCGGGTGCCGGGGGTCAACCGCACAGGTGCCAGAGAGGGTCAACGGGGGAAGCGCCATTAGGCAAAGCGCAGGAGACGAAAAAACCCCGGCTGCTAGGCAGCCGGGGTTTTTTTTAATTGGCGAGCGGGGCGCAGGGCCGGAAGCCCGGGATGAAGGGGGGATGCCCCAATCAGCCTTACTCTCAGCCCTACTCTCAGCCTTTCATCGTCAGGCCGATTTTGCGCTCTTGGTAATCAATGTTGATAACTTTGACTTCGATGTCCTGGCCGATGGCCAGCTTGTTCTCGGGATCGGCGGCCAGGTCGTCGGGCAGCTCGCTGACATGAAGGAGGCCTTCGATGCCATCGAGGATTTCCACAAAGACGCCGAAGTTGGTAATCTTGGCCACCTTGCCGGCCAGGGTATCACCCTTCTTTACCTTATTGGGGATTTCCTCTTCCCAGGGGTCGGCTTCCAGCTGCTTCTTACCGAGGCTAATGCGCTGGCGCTCTTCGTCGACGCCGAGGACGATGCACTCAACCACGTCGTCCTTCTTCAACTCGGGGCTGGGGTGGGTCAGCTTCTTGGTCCAGCTAATGTCATTGACGTGGAGCAGGCCTTCGATGCCTTCTTCCAGTTCGATAAAGGCACCGTAATTGGTGATCGAGGTCACCGGCCCCTTCACCTTGGTGCCGATGGAGTAGCGGCTGGTGATATTGTCCCAGGGATTCTTCTCGGCCTGCTTAATGCCGAGGGAGATTTCCTGCTTCTCGTGGTTGATTTCGAGGACCATAACGTTGACCGGATCACCCTGCTTGAAGATCTCGCTGGGATGGGTGGGCTGCTTGCCCCAGGTCATCTCGGAGACGTGAACCAGACCTTCGATGCCATCTTCGAGTTTGACGAAGGCGCCGTAGTTCATGAGGTTCACCACTTCGCCCTTATGGATGGACTTGGCGGGGTAGCGGTTCTCGATGTCTTCCCAGGGGTTGCGGGTCTTCTGCTTGAGGCCCAGGGAAATGCGGCCGCGCTCGGCGTCGTAGTCGAGGACCACGACTTCGATGGTTTGGTTGATCTTGACGATCTCGGAGGGGTGGTTGACCCGGCCCCAGGACATGTCGGTGATATGCAGCAGGCCATCGAGGCCGCCGAGGTCGATAAAGGCACCGAAATCGGTGACGTTCTTGACCACGCCTTCGCGCAGATCGCCGACCTGCAGCTGGCTAACCAGGGCTTCGCGGTTGGCCTTGCGCTCTTCTTCAAGGACGCGGCGACGGCTAATGACGATATTCTTGCGGTCGATATCGATCTTAATGATCTCGGCTTCGATAACCTCGCCGAGATAATCGCCAACATCGTTGGCGCGGCGCAGGTCGATTTGGGAGGCGGGCAGGAACACCGGCACACCGATGTCCACCAGCAGGCCACCCTTGATCTTGCGCAGGACAGTACCCTTAACGCGCTGACCTTCGGCCTTGTTGGAGAGCACATTCTGCCAGCCCAGTTCGAGATCGGCCTGGCGCTTGGAAAGAACGAGGTCGCCATTGGGCTCGACATCGGTGACCATCACCTGGACCTTGTCGCCAACCTGGATCTCTTCACCGGCGAACTCATCAACGCTAATGTAGGCTTCACTCTTGTAGCCAACGTCGACAGTGACTTCGGTGCCATCATTGCCAACGATAAAGCCGGTAATGATCGAGCGCACGGCAAAAACGTCTTGGTCTTCGCGCAGGCCTTCCATCAGCAGGGTATCGGACTGATCGGCCTGGGCGGCTTCTAGCTCGGTGGCCATAAGCTGATCGTCGACGACATTAATGCGTCGAATTGGGGCATATTTCATAAACACTCTTTTCGTCTGCCCGGGGCGGCGCGCGGGGAGCGCCTGCTCAAACATCGCTGCGCGCTATTGCCAGCGGCGGCGATGCCGGGACTTGGGGCTGTGGTCGCGTTTGTCACCCGCACGACCGGTGAACCGGAGACGCCATCACTGGAACACCCAGCGACGGCCTTTTCGGGTCGCGCAGCATGGCCGCTTTTGGCCCAGGTCAACCACCCTCTGACTCCTAAGCCAGGGCGAGGCAAAGCCTGTCCCTGGAACGCCCTGGAACGCCCTGGAACGCCCTGGAACGTCGAGCCTCAGCTTGCCTGCTATTGCCTAGGCTGTCCCAGAGGCTTCGGGCTTGAGCTGGGCGCCTGGTTGGCGGGGGCTTCGTCATCTTCGTGGGTGAAATCTTCGCGGGAGAAGTGGCGGAGGATTTTCATTATCGCCATGAGGTTGTGCTGCACATTGTCGACGCGGATTTCATTGTGGTAGACGGTTTCGCGCACTCCGCCAAAGGCGCGCTGGGGCTGGCGGATATACCAGAGGGGCTGGCCAAAGCCGAAGGTGAGTTGCAGGACGCTGCGCAGGCCGCGGCGGATGGCAAGGCGGTAGGCGGCCTCGCGCTGGGTATCACCCAATTCCCGGGCGAGGCAGAAGGCATCGATGAGGCCCTCAAGGTAGACCCCGGTGGAGGAGGCGTGGGGCGGGCCATAGGCACCGCCGGGCTTGTAAAAGCGGCCGGCCATATCCGGGGAGGAGGCCGCCCCGGGGGAGTGCATTTCGCGCAGCAGCCAGTCATTGGTCAGGAAAATAAAGCGCGCCAGGGCCGGATCGCGCCGCTGCTGCCAGACCATATAGTGGGCTTGGGTGTGCCAGGGAATAAAGGCGGGGTTGCGGTTAGCCGCTTCGAGGTGCCAATTGCGGTAATAGCGGAAGCTGGCCAGGTAGCGCTCGTAAAGCTCGTCATCGGGCCGGGTCGCCAGCAGGCTGGCCCAGGCCAAGAGAGCCTCGCCGGGATAGAAGTTTTTGGTTCTGCTCGCGGCGCGCACGGGGCCGGTAAAAGGTATGAAAGGCGCCATTGGGCTGATGCAGGTGGTCAAGCATGCGCCGCAGGGCCTGTAAGTGGGGCTGGTACTGGCTGAGATCTGGACGCTCGATGAGGCAGAGGGCGGCGAGGCCAATGGCCCCCAGCTTCACCCCTTCACTGGCCCATTCGATGCAGCCCAGGCCCTCCTCTTCATGGTAGAACTGTTGAAAATTATAGGCCATATTGCGCTCTTGGGCGGCGCGCAGGGAGGGTGCATCGGCCCAAGCGGCGAGGCGGCCAAGGCAGGCGGTGGCCATGAATTGGCGGATCATATTATTGGCCTGGCTTTCCTCGCCAGCGCTGGGCCACCATTTATAAGTCATCCGCCCATCGTCATGGAGGTTGTGCAGCATCCAGCTGGCCTGGGCGCAGGCCAATTGCTGGATGTTTTCCGCGGTGACCTCGGCCATCTCAATCAGACGTCCGCCGCGCAGGAGGGGCTCAAGGCTGAGCTCGGCGCCCTGGCGCTGCAGCATAAACTGCCGGCCGCCATGGATTTCACAGCGCAAACCCGGGTCGTGGGCCTTGGTGCTGAGACCGCAGGCCTCGTGATGCAATTCCCGATAGCGACTGAGGGAGCGATTTTCGGCCAGGGCCTCAAAAGGATTGCGCAGCCAACTGAGACGGCGATGCCGTAGCCGTATGCCCACCAGGCCCCGCTGCTTATTGGCGATAGCATGGCCGGGGCGATCAAGGTTTACCCGCTGCCAGGCCTCGCCCAGGCACAGCAGCAAGGTGTCGACCTCGGCCAAGGCCGGGCTCTCCTCGGCCGCCTGGCGCAGGGCCGCCGCTAGGCGCCGGGGCCAGGGGCCGTCTTCGCTCAAACCCCGGCCCAGGGGCCGACCAGCGCCGCGCAGTTCAACCACCGCTGGCCCCTTGGGATTGGGCAAGCTTAGCTGACCCTCAGCGGCGAGGCGTTCTACCAGGGCACTGATGCTGGCCACCAGCTCCTCAAGCCCGAGGCCCAGGAGCGGCGGGTAGGGCGGCGGTGCCAGGGGCAATTCAGGAATGGCGTGCAGGTGCGCGGGATCCATGGCGGGGTGGCCTAAAGAATGCGACAGAGAACGCCGGCCATGAGGGCGGCGCAGGTCACCAAGACGGTACCGGTAATCTGGTGCTTCACGCGGATGGCGGCGGTGAGGGCGAGGGCCAGGGTCCCAATGCCGATGCCGGCGCGCACGGTGCGATTGAGGGCGCGGTCGATCATTCGCACCTCGTCTTCCAGCAGCACCAGGGCGGCGAGGATAATCACGATGGTGCAGCAGATCTGGGCCGGACGGTCGCCCTTGGCGATAATCGCGAGAATCAACGCGCTGACCGCTACCGCAAGCGCGATTGCTGTAAATAACATATTTTACTCCAATGACTTATCGTTTATTCGTGGGGCCGGGGCGTGGGCAGCAAGGAGGCGCTGGGAGCGGGCGAGGGCGCCGCGAGCACCCAGCCAGGCGCAGCGACCATGCGCGGCTAGGCGCTGCCGCCAGGCCGGATCGGCGGCGAGGCGGGCGAGGGTGGCAGCGAGATCCTCCGCCGTCGTTTCCACCACCGCCTCGGCTGTCCGCAGGAGCGCCATGGCATCGGGGAAATTGCTGGTATCCATGCCCACCACCGTGGCGCAGCCATGGGCCGCCGCCTCGAGCATATTCTGACCATGCCGATTCGAGCCCAAAGAGCCACCGACAATGGCCATATCAGCCAGGGCATAGAGGGCCGAAAGCTGGCCAATGGTGTCGACAATGCGCACCGCCTGGGCCGAGGGCGGGCTAGCGGCGAGGCTCCAGCGCCAGGGGCTGGCCCCGAGGGCGGCCACCATCTCGCTGACCCGGGCGCCGCGCTCGGGATGGCGGGGACAGATCACCAGCTGCCAATCGGGACAGGCCTGTCGCCAGGCGGCCAAACAAACCTGCTCCTCATCGTCAGAGGTACTGGCAATCACCAGCAGAGGCCGCTGGGGATCCAGATTCAGGCGGCTGCGCAGCTCGTCCACCGCCGTCTCGCTGGCCAAGCGCACCAAATCGGCCTTGAGCGAACCGCCAATGCAAACCCGCTGGCAGCCCAGGGCCCGCAGCCGCGCCGACCACTCGGCATTTTGCCCGAGGGCCAGGGCAAGGGGGCGCAGCAGGGGGCGGATCACCCCGCCGAGGCGGCGATAACCAGCATAAGAACGGGCGGACACCCGCCCATTAACCACATAGACCGGAATCCCGCGGCGGTGGCAGGCGGCGAGAAAGCGCGGCCACAGCTCTAACTCCAAGAGCACTACCGCCCGCGGGCGGAGGCGATCGAGGAAGCCATCCACCGCCATCGGCACATCCAGGGGCCACCAGGCCTGGGGTTGCTGGCGCCAGCGCTGATTGAGGGCCTGCATGCCGGTGGCGGTGCTGGTGGTCAGCACACAGGGCCCGCCCCAGGACTGTTCGAGGGCCGGCACCACCAAATTCATCAGCCCCACCTCACCCAAGCTGACCCCGTGCACCACCACCCCACCGCGGGGTAAGTCGCGCGAGGCGCAGGGGCCCAGCACCTTTTCCTGCAGCCCGGGAATGCCAGAACCGCGGCGGGCCCGGCGCAGAGCGCTGAGCAGGGGCAAGAGGGGCAGGGCCAGCAAAGCCAAAGCATCGAGCAGACAAAGCAGACCTTGCCAGCGCAGACGGGCAGCGGGGCGCAGGCCAGAAGCAGGCGGCTGACGGAGGGGGGCGTGGGCCATCGCCCTATCCAATCAGCACCCGGGGCCTTGGCCAGCGGCGAGGATCTGGCAGACTCAGAAGCATGGCAAACGCTCCAGAGCTCGAATCCTTGCTTGAGCGCTGCTGGAATGATTACCGCAGCGGCAAGGCGAAAGCTGCCCTCGTTGCTGCCGAACAGGCATTGGCCGCAGACCCCGATCACGGCATGGCCCACTTTAGCAAGGCCGTGGCCCTCGAAGCTTTGGGCGAGATCGCCGAGGCCGACCGCTGGTTTCAGCGCGCCTGCCAAGCCCGCCGCCATCCCCAGTCGCCCACCTGCCGGGTCAGCGGTAAGATTTTTAAGGCCCTGGTTGACGCCTGCCTAGAATCCCTCCCCCCGCCCTTCTCCCGGGAAGTGCAAGAGGTCCACTGGCACCTCGCCGACTATCCCCCATGGAGCGTTTACGACAGCTACCCCGAGGCCGGCATTGGCGACGAAATCCTTGGCCTCTTTGAAGGCTGCGATCGCAGCGAACGCTGGAGTCATTTCGACGGACCGGTCACCGGCCCCATCATCTCCATCTGGCGCCGTCCCCTCGAACACCAATGCGCCGACCAAGACGAATTCCGCCACGAACTGCGCACCACCGTCCTCCACGAATTCGGCCACTACCTTGGCTTCGACGAAGACGGCGTCGCCGCCATGGGCCTCGACTAAATCCAACATATCTCTTGGCGAAGCCACGGAGGGCGGGACTTGAGTCCCACCAGAAACCATGCGCATAAAGCTGGACCGCGCATCGCAAGCCGGCTTCGCACGTAAGCGTATTGGTGGGACAAAGTCCCACCCTCCGTGGCTTCGCGGGGCTTAGCGGTGGCCTTCAGGATAGCGTTCGAAGTAGGCCTCTAAGACTTCTTTGACAATGCCGGTGCAAGCGCGACCACCGGAGGTGCCGCCGTAGACGAAAACGGCAAAGGCGACGCGGGGGGCGCTAGCGGGGGCATAGCCGATCATCCAGGCGTGGCTGGGGGTCCACACCATGCGGGGATCGCGCAGGGCGCGTTCGTGGTCGCGGGTGGCGGGAGTGCCCCATTCTGAGGTGCCGGTTTTGGCGGCGACGGCAATGCCGGCGCCAGCCCCGGAAAGGCGCAGGGCGGTGGCGGTGCCGCCGGCTTGGGTAACCATTTCCATGCCGCGCTGCACTGGCCGCAATTGCTGGGGGGTAAGGGCTAGGCCGGGGGGATCAAGGCGGGGCTGATCGCGCAAAGCATCGCGCCAGAGATGCGGCCGGACAATACGCCCACCATTGGCAACGGCTGCTGGAATCACTGCCATCTGCAGGGGAGACGAGGAAGCGAACTGACCAATCCCCGCGCGCCAGGTATCAGAGGGGTACCAAGTGGGCTCTCGAGGCCGTACCCGACTCAGATTCTCGGGACTGGGCAGGATGCCGGGGCGCTGCCAGCCAACATCGATGGCTATGCGTTCGCCCATGCCGAAGAGTCGCATCCAGGTGGTGAGTTGCTGTGGACCCACGCGCTCGGCGAGGGTGGCTGAAACCACATTGGAAGAGCGGGCAAGGGAATCGGGAATATTGAATTCACGGGGGGTGAAGGGTTGGAATTCCCGCAGTATCGGTTGGCCGCCAGCGCTGCGGGCCATATAGCCCCGGGAGAAGAAAACCTCGTCTGGCCTAGTGGCGCCTTCGGCAAGGGCGATTAAGGTTACTAAAGGCTTCACCGTAGACCCTGGGGGGTGACTGGCGGTGCTGGCGTGATCGATCAGCGGCTGGCCGGGATGTTGGGCAGGATCTGCCAATTCGGCGTATCGACTGCGCACATCGTAAAGATTGTAGCCAGGGCTAGAGGCAAGGGCGAGGAGGGCGCCGTCCTCTACATCTAAGAGCACCATCGCCGCCCGCTGGTGGTTAACCCGCCGGTAAGCGGCCTCCATACGCGGGGTGCTTTGGCCCAGGGCTTCGGCCAGTTGAAACCAATTGAGGCAGGCCCGCTCGGCCGTGCGCTGCAGTTCCAAATCAAGGGTGAGATGGATGTCCACGCCGGGGTTGGGATTCACTTCTTCGATCAGCCGCATGCCTTGGGGGGTGCGCAAAAAGGCGCGGCGGCCATTGGATCCCTGGAGTAATTCGTCGTATTGCGCCTCCAGGCCGCTGCGGCCCACCCAGCCAGCAGGATCAAGGCCCATGGCGAGGGCGGTGCTGGTATCAAAGACCGATGAAAGGCGCCCTAAATAGCCTATCAGATGGCTGGCATGCCCCGGATAAGGATATTCCCGGCCAACCCGGGTGATCACCCGCAGGCCCGGCGCCAGGGCGGTCGTTTCCTCAAAATGGCGGGCCAAGTGCCAAGGCACCGAGGCACCAAAGCCGGCCATGCGGTTGGCTATCTGAGGTTCAATATCTTCCACCACCACCAGGGGATCAACCCGGGTTTGCCCACGCCAATCACGATCGGCCAGACGCCGAGCCTGGGTGAGGCGCTGTTCCACCTGCAGGGGGCTGAGTTCCTGAGCGCCCCCGGCAAGCTGGCGAGACAATTGATGGCTAAATAAATCAACTAATTGCGCATCCAGCATCAGATGATACCGGCGGTGTTCGCGTTCGGCCCGTCGCACATGTAAACGCTCGGCGTGGCGCTCGATAAGGGCGGCAAGCCAAGCGTCACCCAATTCACCGGGGATCGCCAGCGAAGAACGCAGGCGGCCAAGGATCAGCCCAAACATACCCTCGTCCTCAGGGCTGGCACCCTGAATCAGATACAGCCGTTCGCGCACCGGTAAAAGTCCTGAGACCGCCAATTCGCGCACCGTGGCATCGGCGGGAAGGTGCTGGGCAAGGGCGCCAATGCGGGCCGCGGGGACAAAGAGCCAAGGCATATCTTGTCCGCGACTTTGATGGAGGAGGAGAAATTCATCCATGACCTCGCGCAGTTCGGTCACCGAAACCCCGACTAGGCGGGCGAGGGAAACCTCGGCCTGACGCTGCCGCGTTTCCGAGAGGGCGCGCCAGCGCAGTTCGTTCTCGGCGCTGGGGAATTCAACCAAGGAAACTTCCGGGGCGAAGGGAAGAAAGACTTGGCTGAGGTGCTCGGGGTGGGTTTGGAAGCGCTGGGAGAGGCGCTGAATCAGGCGCGACCATTCAACGCCATCGAGGAGGCGCAGTTCCTCACCCAAACGCATGCGGTATTCGGTGGCCAGGGCCTGACGGGGGTCCAACTGCAGCACACCGGTGGCAGCCAGCACGTCCCAACCCGGATCCACCGACGGCTCACCGGTATCATCGCTTTCAAGCAAAGCCATGCGCGGCACCACCAAAAGCCCAATGCTGGGCTCCTCCTCCCGCGGGCCGGTGCGCAAGGCCACCCCGGGATTGAGCATGAGCTCTTCCTGCAATTGCGCTCGCACCAGGCCCAGGGGGCGCCGTAGTTCCCGGGCTATATCGCCCGCCAAAAGATTGAGGGCCTGGGCGTCCAGCCGCCACACCGGGGTGCGCAGGCGTTGCCGACCTGCCATCGACATATCCTGCAATACCACGGCGAGATCGAAGACGGTGCGGTTATCGGCGATTACCGTGCCCTGGCGATCAATAATGCGCCCGCGCCGGGCTGGCACCACCTGCACGCGAAAGCGGGAATCGTAAACCGCCTCGGCATACTGATCGCCACGGACCAACTGCAGCTGGGCTAAACGGCCAATGAAGACCGTAAAGATGGCAGCAAAGCAGAAGGCAATAACCAGGACTCGCGGTAACACAGCTTGCAGCGTAATTGTCGCCGGGCCACGGCAAGCCAGCCTTGGGGGTTGGAGTCAGGGCGGCGCAAAGCTTATCTGGAAAAGGAATGCCCGCTTCGCATGGCATGCTTTTGGCACAAAAACACCCTTTTTTGGGCTTTTTTGCTGGCCGATCTGGAGATCGGCGCTCCCGAAGGGCAGGCCTTGAGCAGTTTTGCCGTCACCTAGGCTAGCGACTCATTCTCGCAGGAGCATCCATGAACGTCCAGCCCATTCGCCGTTGTGATTATCAACCGCCACGTTTTTCCATCGCCACGGTGCATATGCAGGTGGATATTTATGCAGACCATAGCGTCGTGGATACCGAGCTTGAACTTATCCGCCTCGCCCCCGGCGATCTTCTTTTGGATGGGGAAGATCTCGATACCCAACTCATCAGTCTCGATGGGCGCAGCCTAGCAGCCGGGGACTACGAGATCAGCGAGCAGCAATTGCGCCTGCCCGGCATTGGCGAACGCGCCCGATTGCGCACCGTCGTCCATTTGAAGCCCCAAGAGAATACCCAGCTTTCGGGATTTTACCAAAGCGGCAATATTCTCTGTACCCAATGCGAGGCCGAGGGCTTCCGCCGCATTACCTGGTTTCTTGACCGGCCCGATGTACTCAGCCGCTATCGGGTTAGCCTCAGCGCCGATGCGCAGCGCTACCCGGTGCTGCTGGCCAATGGTAATCCGGTGGCCGAGGAGAGCCTGCCAGAGGGACGGCGGCGGGTGGTGTGGGAGGATCCCCATCCCAAACCCTGCTATCTCTTCGCCATGGTGGCGGGCACCCTCGACCGGGTAAGCGCCCCCTTTACTACCTGCTCTGGGCGCGAGGTAATCTGTGAAATTTATGTCGAACCGGGCAAGGCCGAACGCGCCCACTGGGCACTGGAAAGCCTTCACCATTCCATGCGCTGGGACGAAGACCGCTACGGTTTGGAATACGATCTCGATCGTTATATGATTGTCGCGGTGAGCACCTTCAATATGGGGGCGATGGAAAACAAGGGCCTCAATATTTTTAATGACCGCTATGTGCTGGCCGATGAAGCCACCGCCACCGACGCCGATTTTGAGGGCGTAGAAGGGGTTATCGCCCACGAATACTTTCATAATTGGACCGGCAATCGGGTTACTTGCCGCGACTGGTTCCAACTTACCCTTAAAGAAGGCCTCACCGTTTTCCGCGATCAGCAGTTCTCCGCCGATCGCACCTCCCAGGCGGTCAAGCGCATCGATGAGGTGCGCATACTGCGCGGTTACCAATTTCCCGAAGACTCAGGCCCGATGGCCCATCCCATCCGCCCGGACTCCTACATTGCGATGGATAACTTCTATACCACCACCGTCTACAATAAGGGCGCCGAAGTTATCCGCATGTACCATACCCTGCTTGGCAAAGCCGGTTTCCGCGCCGGCATGGATCTTTATTTCCAGCGCCACGATGGCCAGGCGGTGACCTGCGATGATTTCCTCGCCGCCATGGCCGACGCCAATCAGCGCGACTTCAGCCAATTCGCCCGCTGGTATGAAACCGCCGGTACCCCGCGCCTGCGGGCCGCCGGCAGTTATGACCCCAGCACCAAAACCTACACCCTGCGTATTTCTCAAGACATCCCCAGCAATCCCCAAGCTAAGCCCCTGCTTGTCCCCATCCGCCTCGGCCTTTTAGACGCCCAGGGCAGCAGCCTGCCCCTGGACCTCGGCGATGGTCAGGCCAGCCAAGAGCGGGTCTTGGAACTGCACGATGCCGAGGCCAGCTGGACCTTCCACGGCCTCTCCGCCGCCCCCATTCCCTCCCTGCTGCGGGATTTTTCCGCGCCGGTGCGCTTAGAAATGGATTGCAGCCCGGATCAGCTAGCCGTCCTCGCCAGCGCCGACCCCGATCCCTTTAACCGCTGGCAGGCCGGGCAAGAACTGGCGCGGCAGGTCCTCCTTGCCCAGATCGATGCCCTGGTGGCCGAGGGCAAAGCCCCGGTCTCGCATCCACACTTACAGGCCGCCTTTGCCGCCACCCTCGCCGACACCAGTCTTGATGGCGCCCTACGCGCCCTCGCCCTGGGCCTGCCGACGGCGGCCGAATTGGCCCAAGAACGCTGTCCAGTACCGGTGGAGGCCATTCACGAAGTGCGGCGCTTCCATTACCAGGACCTGGCGCGCAATCATCAAGCGGCCCTCATCGCCTGCTATGAAGCCCAGGCGGTGAATCCGGCGGATCGCTCGGTGCCGGCGCGCCAGGCCCGCCGCCTGCGCCATACCTGCCTGATGTATCTCAGCAGCCTCGGCGGCGGGCATCTGGATCGGGCGGCCCAGCACTACGCCCAGGCCGGCAATATGACCGAGCGCATGGCTGCCCTCGCCGCCCTGGTTGACCACGATCACCCCAGCAGCGCCGAGGCCCTCGCTGATTTCCGCCGCCGCTTTGCCGGCGATGACCTGGTTATGGATAAGTGGTTTAGCCTGCAGGCCATTGCCGACCGCGCGGACACCGTGGAACGGGTGCTGGAATTGCGCGCCCTGCCCGATTTCCGCCTGGATAATCCCAACCGGGTGCGTTCCCTCATTAGCGCCCTGGCCATCGCCAATCCCAGCCACTTCCACCGCCGCGACGGCGCCGCCTACGCCCTGGTGGGCCAAACCGTGCGCGAATTGGCCCAGCGCAATCCGCAATTGGCCGCCCGCCTCACCAGCTGCTTTAACCAATGGCGCCGCTACGACCGCCAGCGCCAAGGGCTGATGCAACAAGAACTGATGCGCATCCGCGAGCACCAGCCCAGCAAAGACGTCCTCGAAATCGTCGACCGCGCCCTCGCCAGCGGGGAAGTGCACTAGTACACTCAAGCCGGGGGCATTGCTGGGAAGGCTGGGTTAATAGCGGGAAACGCATCACCCAGGGCTGCCCTTCTTCCCTTCGTGAACTTCGTGGTATAAAAATAGGTAACCACGAATAACAGTAGAGTAGCCCCGGCGGACCGTTTGGTCCGGCCGGGGCCCTCGTCAAACCGTAC
>REDX01000187.1 GCA_007695355.1 Planctomycetota bacterium | reverse complement strand
GCAGCGCCGTAGGGCAGCTGCAAGCCGCGGAAAGCGACGGAATAGCAGCGCTATTTCGAGCTTTTCGCAACGCCGCAGATGCCCTGCGCCGCAAAGAATCCCGATGGTTATTTTGCGGACAGGGCACGAGCTAAGGATTCGCAAAGGTGCCTTCCTCGAAAGCCTCGACTTCACTCAGGCCCACTACGAGAAAAATTAATTGGCTGGACTGACCAAGCTCACGACGCACCCGCACCGGCAGGCCAGGGACGCTGGCGAAAAGCACCGGGTGGCTACGCTCATCCAAGTCATTGGTAATAATTGCTGCCCAGGGATTGGGCAAATCGGGACGAAAATCGATCTCCCACAGCATTTCTCCATCGCGCAGGCGAAGACGACGGGTGGGGGCTTCGTGCCAATTTTCCCCGGTGGCATCAGGGATAGAACGCGGCCGAATAACAACTAAAGGGAGAGCTCCCTCGAAGCGTCCCCAGCGATCACGGCCACGCAGGAGCCCTTCGCTCCAATGAGCCACCAGCACCGCCCCATCAATATCAGCGCGGGCCCGCGTCCCCAAGGTAGCCGCACTGCGGTCTGCGCCCAGGGGAGCTCGGGACAGGAGAAAGCGAGTGCGTGATAATTCATGCTGCCCAGCCAAGAGCTCCTGCACCTCACGCTGGTCTTGCTCAAGGGCTAAAATATCTCGCTCGATCACCCGGCGCTCGGGATCTGCTGCCAAATCCCGTTGCTGTTGACGCAGCAGCAGGCGATCGGCTAAAATATCGAGCAGGTCCTCCAATTGCTCACCGTCCTGCTGATTCGGCCGCGGGCGCTCAAACAGTTCGACAATAATAACCTCACCGCTCCAGTGTTCTGCGCCCGGCACATGGACCGGGCCGGCTAGCAAGCAGAGCCAAACCAGCGGCAGCCAGCGCATTTTAGCCGGCCAACAGGCGCGCGCTGCGCCGCAAGATAACCAGACTGCGCGAGGGCTCATCGGGGCCCAGATGGTAGGTGCTCACCCGTAGGGAAGACCACCAACGCTGGGGAATGGCGGTGGCCAGCCGATCGGCCTCACCGGCATCAAAACTCGGGCCCTGCCAAACCACCAAGTGGCCCTGGGGCTTGAGTAATTCTAAGGCTTCCGCAGCTATAATATCCACCGCTCCGGTAGCCCGGCTGGTCACCAAATCGTGGGCTCCACGCTCATTCGGGGCCTGATGGGCCACCTCGCGGCCGCGGAAGGCCAAAGCCCGAACCCGCTGTGAATCCACCAATGATGCTGCGGCAGCAAGGAAACGCACCTTGCGCGAACGACTATCCACCAACAACCAACGGTGCGGTGGCGCGGCCAGGGCCAAGGGCAACCCAGGATAACCACCACCGCTACCGAGATCGCAGCAGGAAAGGGGAGGCTTTGCCGCCAAACAATCCTCGCGCAGCAGCATGAGACTATCAAGGACATGGCGCTGCAAATATTCGTCCTCGCCGGCAACCCGGGTAAGATTCATCCAAGCGTTAACTCCCACCAGATGCCCATGCAAGGCCTCCAGACCGGGGCGCAGCCCATCGCAGGGGCCCAGGCCCAACTGTTCTGCGCGGGTGCTGAATCGCTGCCACGCAGCCTGGGAAAATGGGAGGGGCGGGTGATCCGCCACCGCAACCGAGCCCTGACCAGCAGACGAAGGCGCCACCATTAGGAAAACACTCGATTCAAACCATTGAGCGCGGCAACACGGTAGGCCTCGGCCATGGTGGGGTAATTGAAGGTGGTTTTGGTGAAGTATTCGATGCTATTATTCGGCGCAGGCTGACGCATAATGGCTTGTCCGATATGGATAATCTCAGCCGCATTCTGACCGAAACAATGCACCCCTAGCACCGCCAGGGTTTCGCGATGGAAAAGAATTTTGAGCATGCCCGTGGTTTGGCCGGTGATCTGCGCCCGCGCCAACGAGCGGAAAAAGCTGTGCCCAACTTCGTAAGGCACCTTGCCGGCGGTGAGTTCGCGCTCGGTTTGGCCAATGCTGGAGATTTCTGGGCTGGTATAAATACCGTTGGGGAACCCATCCACTAAGGCGTGATCGGCCTCGGGATCCACAATGTGCGCCGCCGCGAATCGGCCCTGATCGTAACTAGCGCTAGCCAAGGAAGGTAATCCTACGACATCGCCAACCGCATAGATGTGCGGAAGGCTGGTGCGAAAGTTAGCATCAACATCGATGCGGCCCCGTTCATCGCTGGCGATTCCTAAGGCTTCTAAGCCTAAGTCGCCACCATTGGCTGTGCGCCCCTGAGCATAGAGTAAAACGTCATCTTTAATGATTTTCCCCGACTGCAAATGCAATAGCACGCAATCTTCGCGGGGCTCAATTCTACTTAAAATCTCGTTATGGCGTATCAGCACACCCATATCACGCAGGTGGTAAGCGAGAGCATCGACGATTTCATCATCAAGAAAGTCCAATAGACGATCACGGGTGTTGATGAGGTTAACCTTGCAATTCATTTTGCGAAAGATGCTCGTATACTCGCAACCAATCACCCCTGCGCCGTATATGGCGATGGATTTGGGCGTACGATCTAAACGTAAAATAGTGTCGGAATCAAAAATACGGGGATGATTAAAGTCCACCTCTGGTGGACGATACGGCCGAGAGCCAGTGGCGATAACAATGTGAGCCGCGCCGATGGTGCGCACCTCGCCATTTTCACAGGTTACGGCTATACGATGATCATCCACAAGACGAGCCTCGCCGAGAACCATTTCTACGTCATTGCGATCATAAAACGTCCGTCGCATTTGCGTTTGCTTGGTAATGACCGAAGCGGCGTTGCGCAATAAATCAGGGAAGGATATCTCGTTGCCAACCAAGTATGGCGCAAACAAAGGATCAGTTTGGAAAAGCGTAAGGCGATGCACGGCATTGCGCAGGGCCTTACTGGGTATGGTGCCCCAATGGGTGCAGGCACCGCCGGGCTTACGATAGCGGTCCACCACCGCTACCCGCAAGCCAGCCTTGGCGGCGCCCATGGCCGCACCCTCGCCGGCCGGGCCAGCGCCAATGACTAGCACATCGACTTCATGGGATCCCGTCATCGCACGCGCCTCCTGGCCAATAGGCCAAGGACTAGGCTAAATGCAGGGCAAGCCCACGCAACGCCAGGTCGGGTGTGTGGTTGCAGCAGCGATGGGGATCACGGGGGGTGAAAAATAGGCGCGCTGGGGGTTTTCGCCTAATCAAGCAGGGACCACCAGCCGAAGCGGGCGCCTTCCCGGCGGCCCTCCTGGCGGGCCTGGCGCACTTGACGCCGTTTGGTGGCCGACATGCGCCCCTGGCGATTGCGTAAAATCTTGTCCAATTCCCCATTATCGAGCCAGATTCCGTGATCAGCGCAGACATCAACGGTAACGCCATAGCGGCATTCTTCGATCATCATCTTACCACAAATGGGACAAAGACGCTCTCCTGCCATCGTTGCACCCTTCTCAACTAGAACGTTATGACTTCAGGAAATCTTGCAAGGTTGGCAAGCGGTCGCGTTTAATGCCCAGGCGCGGGCGGCAGGCCAAGAGGCCTTTGGTATAGGGATGCTGGGGATTGGCAAAGATGTCGGCCACCGGCCCCTCTTCCACCTTGCGGCCCTTCCACATGAGGGCCACGCGGTCCGCCAATTCGGCCACCACGCCCAAATCGTGGGTTATGAAGAGCACCGCCATGCCGCGCTCGGCCTGCAGTTTTTTAATCAGATCGAGGATCTGGGCTTGAATGGTGACATCCAGGGCAGTGGTGGGCTCGTCGGCGATGAGCAGGGCGGGATCGCAGGCCAGGGCCATGGCAATGCAGACGCGCTGGCGCATGCCGCCGGAGAGTTCAAAGGGATATTGACGAGTCCGGCTTTCAGGATCGGGAATGCCCACCGCGCTAAGTAATTCCACTACCCGCGCATGTCGGGCGGCGGCATCGAGATTGGTGTGCAGTTCTAAGCTTTCGGCAACTTGATCGCCAATGGTCCAGGTGGGATTGAGACTGCTCATCGGTTCTTGAAAAACGATGCCCATCTCACGGCCGCGAATACCGCGCAGGCGCCCCTCGTCCATCTCCAGCACTTCATCGCCGCGCCAGCGTATGCCGCCGCGCGGATACATGGCCGGGGGACTGGCCAGCAGGCGCATTGCCGACATCGCTGAAACGCTTTTGCCCGATCCGGATTCACCCACCAAGGCTACCACCTCGCCAGGATAAATCGTCAAGTCCAAGCCCAGAACCGCTTCGGTGAGGCCAGAGCGGGAATGGAAGGAGACGTGGAAATCGTGGAATTCCAATAAGGGATCGCGGTTCGGGTCGGAGGCTTCCACTAGGCATCTCCCTTAGGATCGAGGGCCTCGCGCAGGGCATTGCCCACCAGATTGAGGCTGGCGACAAGGCCGAAAATGGCGAGGCCGGGAATCCATATCAACCAGCCATAACTGACCTGCTGACGCCCCACGTCTAAAAGGCTACCCCAGCTGGGCACGGTGTCATCGCCCATGCCGATAAAGGCCAGGCTACTCTCTGCTAAAACCATACCGGCCATGCCAAAGGCAGCGCTAATCAGCAGCGGAGTCAGAACATTCGGTAAAATATGGCGGAACATAATGCGGGTTTTGGTGAGTCCCAGGGCCTCGGCAGCAAGGACGTATTCACGGCCCGTTTGCGCCAAAAATTCACCGCGCACCAAGCGCGTGGTGCCGGCCCACCCGGTGAGCCCAAAGACAATCATAATCAAATAAATATCCCGGCTAAACATCGCCACCACCACCAGCACCAGGATGAAGGTGGGGAAGGCCATCATGATTTCCACCATCCGTTGGATAATCAAATCCACCCAGCCTCCGAAATAACCGCTTACTGCCCCCAACACAATGCCAATGAACATGGAAAGGCCCACCGCCACAATGCCGATGGTCAGGCTAATGCGGGCACCGAAAAACATGCGCGCGACAATATCGGCACCGCGGTCGTCGGTGCCCCAATGAAAGCGCCGTTCGGTCTCTGGGTTCACGCTTCCCATGGGCTGGTAGGCAAAAAAGTTGGTGCTGTAGCTATGCGGTATAGGAGCAAACAGCGCCCGCGGTGATTGCTCTCCCTCTTGCCTGATCTGCTGGAAATTGCGGAAGGTCTCGGTTGGCCGCTGACGCTGATCCCACAGCGCCCGGCGTGAGCCACCTTCACCACCTGGAGAGCCAAACGGAATCCAGCATAAGAGCATCACAGTCACCTGCAGGCCCAAAATCAGCAGCACGCGCTGGCTCACCGTCCAAGCAGCAAAGCGGCCCAGGGCCCACCACAAGATAAGATGGACGGGCAGCAACAAGGCGAGGGTATTGAACAAAAGATGGTGGGGCTTGGCGTAGCTATTGCGATTGAATAAATCGGTGATGACCGGGAAGCGGAGGCCGTCTTCGTCGCTCCACCACAAAGCAACTTCACTGGTGATAAATGGCGCATAAGTGGCAATGCTGAAATACGCAATCAACAACGCCAAGCCAATGCGCGCCGACCACATGCGGCCAAATCGAGCAAAGGCCTGGGCCAAAGGCGAACGCGAATCAATGGCCGCTGATACCGGATTGGGCGGTGGAGATGCGTTAGACATAACGGCTCCGAATCCGCGGGTCGACGACCGCATACATAAGATCTGCAATCAGCAGACTTAGCAAAAGCAGACTCACGGAAATCACCGTCGAGGCCATAATCAACGGCGCATCCTTATCGCGCGCCGCCTCTAAAAGCAGGGTTCCCAACCCATTGATGGAAAACATATACTCGACCACGACAAAGCCGCCAAACAGGGCCGCCAAGAGGCCAGATCCCATGGTTATCATGGTGACCATAGAATTGCGCAGATTGTGTCCGTAAACGATACGGTCTTCACTGGCGCCCTTGGCGCGGGCGGTGCGCGCATAATCGGCACTCATTTGATCGAGTAAGGCACCACGCATGTAGCGCGAAAGCACCGTGAAGGAACCGTATGAGAGCACCAGCAAGGGCAGAAAGCCGTGATAGATCAGCTGTCCAACGTAAACGAGGGTAGGTGACCATAGACTGTCTGCCGGCGGCAGACCACGATTGGGGAAAAGCGCCGCCGAACCTTCGCGATCGGTGCAGAAATAAAAGAGCAATAGCGAACCAATGAAAAATTCAGGCAGGGACCAGAGCAGGAACAGACTGTTAGAGGTGGCCTGATCCTCTAAGCTATTTTTTCGCCGCGCCGAGCGAATACCCAAAGGTATGGCCACCGACCAGGCCAGTAGGGTGGCTAACATTTGCAGCCAAAAGGAGACATACCAGCGCTCGCCAATCAGTTCAAAGACCGGCCGATTAAAGCGCTCGGAGATAAGATTCCCGGTGAAGAAGCGCCCGAAGAAATCAATAAAACCCGTCTCTAGCACTACGGCAGCAAAGGCTTGGCCGCGGCTGAATGAGTAATCCTCGCCGTAGCGCTGCCACCACTGCAGAATCGCCTGTCGACGGCGGGTGTATTCATCGCTGTCGACACTGAGGGTATAGCCAGCGGCGAAGGTGTTTTCGTGAGGAATGCGCAAGGCGCGCAGCGAGGCATTGCGATTAATGATATGAGCCCGCTTCTCAACCGGCAGACGATCGAGATCGCGGCGTGATAGCGGGGTGAATGCGGTGAAGGTAAGGGCAAAGCTCGCTGGGCCGTGCAAATGGGCCAGGGCATCATCGGCAATAATCTCATAGAGGGGCTGCACGGCAAAGGGGCCGCTGAGCCACAGCCGGCCTTCGCGGTCACGGCGGCGGGATTCCTCAGCCTCTCGCCCCGGCGCCCGTTCAAGTTCTTCCAACCAACGTTGCATACGATCTTTAGTCAGGAAGCCCCGGGTATTGATCAGCGCCGGCAGATGGCGGCCAGTGAGGGCCGCTTGGCGAATGCTGGTCTCCACCGTCTGTCCCAAAAGCCGTGGGTCGAGGGCCCCCTCCTCGCTGCCCTGGGTGGTGAGGGCGGAGCGCAGCGGATTATCAGCTAAACGCAGAATGGCAAAATTGATGAGGAGGATCGCGACCAAGGTCGGAATCATCAGCAGCAATCGGCGCAGGACGTAGGTCCACACGGGTGCGAATTCCCCCTCAGGTTATTCGCGCTGGAGGAACCAGCGCGAGCGATCAGTGGTAAATAGGGGGTGATAGTGATCGAAACCATGGGTAACGCCACCGAGGCGCTGCCGTCGATCTACGGCTTGGGTGTATGGGGTATTGTGCCATGCAAAGACACCGCGGCCCACACTCAAAAAGAGATAGGGCTGATCGCGGTAGATCTGGTCGGCCACCTGGGCGGCGATGGCGTAACGCTGCTCTGGGTCGAAGGTCGTCCGCAGGGCCTCCATACCGACATCCGCTTCGCGGTTAATATAGCTTGCATAATTACTGCTTTGCGGCTCATCGGCACCGGAAGAGTGCCAGAGCTGCATAAAGTCAACGTCCAGTCCGCTGGTCCATACCACCATGAAACCATCAAAGTCCCGGTTATCAGCCCGCCGTGCCCACTCCTGATCTTCCACCGGGGAGGGCACAATCTGCACCCCAATCTGACGACATGTTTCGGCAAAGAGGCTGACCACATTCGCCCACACCCGGGCCTGGGCGTAATAGGTAATGGCGATACGCAGGGTTACTCGGCGACCATCAATCATCCTATCGCGCCAGCCATCGCCATTACTGTCCACCCATCCTGCCTCATCTAAAAGTGCCGCAGCACGGGCAAGATCGAAGGTAAAGGCCGGCGTATCCGCATTGAAATAGGGACTCGATGGATGAATAGGGCCGATGGAGCGTTGAGCCAGACCAAACCACACCTCGCTCTTTATGCGCTCATAATCATAGGCGTGGGCCAGGGCCTGGCGCACCCGCGGATCCGCCAATTGCGGCCGGCGAGTATTCCAGCAGATGCCTGACCAGCGATTCGAGCCAACGATTTCCCAGCCGAAAGGGCTTTCCCGTCCGGCCTTGGGATGGTTCTCGGGATCGTAGGCAGCAAAGCGCGGCTCGTGGCCATCCAGTACTTCTGCCTTCCATTGGCCTGGACGCAAACCGTAGCTATGCACCTGGTTATTTTTAAAGGCGGTGAGTTGCGCGTCTTCCTGGGTTACCGATAAGTCCCAGGTAATGCGTTCAAAGTGATCGGTAACTCCCCAGTAATCGTGATTGCGGCGAAATTCAACCTGTCGCCGCGGCGCAAAGGCCTGCAGGCGATAGGGGCCAGTGCCAACCAAGCCCCAGGCGCGATCGAACCAATGCTCGTTAAAGGCCACCCCCCAATCGGACTCAGGCATTTCTGAGCCGTCTTCATTGCGAATGTAAATATGCCGTGCCAGGGGCGACATGCCCAAGGTAAATTGAATATTGGTGTATTCGCTCTCCTCCCAAATGACCTCCAGGGTATAATCATCAATCGCACGGGCGCTGGCCTTGCTGTAATAAACCCGCAGATGGGGTGCGTTGACCTCGCCATCATTGACCATGCGCAGAAAGAATACGAAATCGTGAGCGGTTACCGGCACCCGCTCGCGCAGCCATTCGCGACCTGACTCGCGGGCCATGGTGGGGATATGCCAATAGACATCTGGGCGCAGGGTAAAGGTAAAGCGTTTAAAATTATCGTCGATGACCACCGCCGTGGCCAAGCCCTCCTGCCACCGACTGGGGTCCTCGGGACGGGTGCTGCAGAGGGAGTCAGAAACCATATTGACGATGGCTGATGTCGCACCCATGGAGGTAATCACCGTATTTAAGGTGGTCGGTTCCTGGGCAAAGGCGCGCAATTCTCCGTGCAGGCGCTCTGGCTCGAAGGGGCTACGGTCATAGGGCAGGAGGAAATTGTGGCCCAGCACAGGCACGCCATCGCGGGTAATTTGCGCCGTCGGCGCGGGCTGTTCGCGGGGCGCTTCTGTCTCTGGCGCGTGAATCGCGGGAGCGCCACCACGACCCACCGTCACCCCCTCGGCAAAACCACGGCGGAAGGCGTCAAGGGCCGTGCTCAGCTGCTCCATACTGCGGACCAATTCCCCCTGTCCACGCAGCAGCGCTTCTTGGGAGGCGCGCAGCCTTTGAAAATCCATTTGCGCCTGGTCTAGGCTATCAATGAGTTCTTTGACCTGGCGCGGCTCGCGGCTGCGGTCGAGCATAAAAAGCCCCAGCAGCAGCACTATAAGCACCAATAAGAAAACTTTAAATCCCTGCATGGGGATCCCTCCTCGTTTGCCGCCAGGGGGCTAAGGCCGCTCAGTGTGAGAGCTGCGATCAGGGGGCAAGCAGAGGAGGGAGTGCATCATGCAACGCGTCTGGCTTACCCTGGACAAAATGCCATCAAGCCCATTGCCAGCACAGCTGGCCGCAGCCAGCACGGCGGGGCAACTGCAGGGCCCAGGCCCCACCCTGGGCCAGGGGCTGCAGGGCCCGGCCCTGCCAGCTGACCTGGCGGAGGACTCGTCCTCCGCCAGCCAGGATAACGGTGGTCTCGCCGCTATCTGATTCGGTAAAACGCAGCTGCAACTCGGCCCAGCCGCCCTGGTCACCGCCTGCGCGCGCCTCTATCCAGACCTCATTGCCCACGCTCAGGACATCCCGGCCGTGATAGGCCTGGTCCCAGATCAGGGGCGGCGTGCTCAGGCCGGAGAAATGGTGCCAGCCAGCGCCGCGGCCGCTGTCGATTAAAAAATGTTCAAAGCAGAGGCCCGAGGCCGCCACCTCGCGCTCCCACAGCTCGAGGCCGGTGCGGGCAATCCACCAGGCCGCTTCCGCCGCTCCCCAATCCAGGCAGGCGCGCCAGAAAAAATATTGGTGGGGCATCCACACCGCCCCATTCCAGTAGCCATCGGGGCGGAAATAGGGCGCGTTCATATCCACCGTGCTCAGGCCGATGGGGCTGCGATGGCGTGCCGGATCCATCAGCCGGGCAATCAGAGATTGGGCGGTGGCGGCGGGGCAAAGGGCCACCAGGGGACTGAGGCCATCAAGGCCGGCATTGAAGTCGGCGCCGGAGACGGGATCAGCGAAAAACCCCGCGGGCTCTCCGGCCTCATCGTGGCAAACATAGCTGTAATGCCCAGCCGCTGGGTTCCAGGCATGGCGTGCCAGGGCCAGGCTGAGGGCTTCGGCATCGGCGGCGAAGGGCGTATTGGCAATGCCCAGACGCTGGGCCATGCCATCGAGCAGGCGGGCCAGGCGGCAGACCTGGGCGCTGATCACCACCGGGGTTATCCCGCTGGCCAGCTCGGGGTGGGTGTAGAGGTGCCACTGCGGCGGGTAATCATCCCAGCCGCCGGAATTGTAAAAATACTCCCAGCTGCGCAAAAGACCGCTGTTCAGGCTGGCGGTGGTCGAATAGGCAGCCCGGCCGATGAGAAATTCATGCATGCGCACCAGCCCGGCATAAAGCGGGCGCAGCTGCTCATCGCTAATCCCCTGATCGCAGAGCAGTTTGACCGCCCAGGCCTGCACCGGCAGGGGCGTGCCGTGGTGGATAAAGGCGCAGTCGGGGTCTTCCTCGGCGCGGCACAGATAGGCGGCAATGTGAGCCTGGGCCAAGTCGGGATCGATGACCCCTAGGCCCAAGCTAATAAATCCGGAATCCCAGGTATAGAGGGAGTCCCAATTACGGCCGGGGGTAAAATGGCGGATCCAGCGGCCGCGGGTTTCCACTGGGAAGACTACATTGGTGCAGGTGGTGGCAGCCAAGCGTTCAATGCCTGGGCGCGGACTGCGCCAGGCTCGGCTGGCCGCCGCCGTCACCGCCCGATCATGGGCATCAGCACCGGCCCCATCCCAATCGCTGATGAAGCGGGAGAGCTGGGCGGCCGTGGGTGCCACCGCCACCAGGGCCTGTACCCTCAGCTCGCCGCCGGCCGGTACCACCAGGGGGCGCAGAAAGGCATCGCCGTACCAGCCGGCACCGGGGCCCCGCAGGTCCTCGGCGACATGGTCGTGCAGCGTGCGCAGCAAGAGATTATCGCCGTCGGCGCCGTGGAAACGCCGCCACTGATGGGGGGCGGTGGCGCGCCAGGCAAGGCCGTAAATCCCCGGCACATCCGCCCAGTCCAATAAGCGGCTGGCCGCCAGCGGCCCAAGGGATTCCTGCGGCGCGTGCTGCCACGGCCGGGAGCTGACCTGCACCGCCCCGGCCTGGGCCGCATCGACCAGGGCAAAGCCGTCGAGCAGCAGCGGGGCACCGCCACCGCTGCGCAGGCACAGGCGCAGCGGGCCGGCGGGCAAATCGCCCAGAGGCAGCTCGTACCAGGCCAGGGTGCTGTCCTGCAGCTGCAGGCTGCCGTGGCCGAGGACCTCAATGATGACGGGGGAAGTTCCTGGCTGCTCCAGCGCCGCGCGCAGGCGCAGCCGGGCCGCGGGCAGGGGCTGCTTCAGCTCCAGTTCATAGACCAGCTCATCGCCAGCATCGCTGCCGAAAGGGCGCGAGCCATGGCCCTGGCGATGGCCAATGCCGGTACCCCCCACTAAGCCGTGGCGGCGGCACTGGCCACGGCGGTGGCCATCGTAGGGCAGGCCATCGCGGTGATCGGGTTTGGCCCAGCTCAGGCGCTGGTAGGCATCGGCCTGCACCCAGCAGGCGCCGGGGGGCAGCGTCACCTGAGCCACTTCCACCACCTCACGACTATAGGTTGTTAGGGGCGGAAAGTGTAGACTGGGCAGCAGGTGCAGCACCGCATTTTCGGCCACGGCACCGGAATTGCGAAAAGTGCAGCTGATCAGCCGCTGGACCTCATCGCCGGCGGACGGTGCCGCGACTGCCAATTCCATACTCAATGACCCACCAAGGTCATAGTGCCATTGGTGATAGCTGAGATCGCTGGCAGCGCGCAGGGGCTGCACCCCACTCTCCCACATCACCGCTGGCGGGCGCATACCCCGGCGATAACGGCCGGGGGCCACCCCCAGATCAAAGCGGATGCCCTGGCCCACCTCAGCGATATGGCTCACGCCGTGCCAGTGCTTGGAATAAGGGCCCCAATCGCTGAGGGGCAGATCGTGGGCGGCGTGGCCCATATCCTGGACTAGGCCCAGAGTTTGCTAAGGGCTTCCTCGGAAGCGGCGGCAACCTCCTGATGCAGACTGCCGCCGTGGCTATCCATGGTGACGATGGCGGGGAATTTCTCTACCCGCAGATGCCAAATGGCTTCGGGGCTGCCCAAATCCATCCAGTCCACTCCCTCTACGCCGACGATGCGCTCGGCGCAGACCTGGGCCGCGCCGCCGATGGCGTGCAGGTAGACGCAGCCGTATTCCTGGCAGCCAGCCAGGGTTTTCGGGCCCATGCCGCCCTTTCCGATAACCGCACGAATACCGTAGTCGCGCATCACTTCCCACTGGTAGGGCTCTTCGCGAATGGAGGTGGTGGGGCCGGCGGCCTTGCACACCCAGCCGCCCTTCTCTTCGACCATCACCGGGCCGCAGTGGTAAATAATCTGCCCAGAGAGCGCTACCGGCGGCTTGGTGCCGGTGTGCAGGCGATGGTGCACCGCGTCACGGCCGGTGTAAATAAGGCCGGTGATTTCCACCGTATCGCCCACCTTGAGGGAGCGAATGATGTCTTCGGAAATGGGCGTGGTTAATTCAACAAGGGCCATGGGAATACTCCTGAAAACGTGTCGGCTACTCAGCCCCATTGGGTATGATTAATCAGAGCTTATTTTGGGGCCTCATCGCAAGATGAGGTCTGGCGCCGAGGGTTGCTGGGCGGATATAATCGGCGTAGCCGATCCGCCCACCCTTGGATCTGCTTGCAGATCCAAGGGAAACCCAACAAAGCCAGGGGGGTAGGGCCGCAGGCCCGTAGGGACGAAGCCCCTGAGAAACTAGTAAAGCCATTTGAGAATGCTACCATCGGCAGCTAAATCCACGCCCTGGCGGCGGTAGGCCCAGCACATGTAACTAACGCTGACATAGAAGGAAGCGGGCAGGCGGTTGAGCTTGCCGATTTTGCAGCCGAGGAGGGTGGTTTTGCCGCCAAAGCCCATGGGGCCGATCCCCGACTTATTGGCCTTGGTGACAATGCGCTCTTCCAACTCCGCCAGCAGCGGATCGGGATTGCTGTCATCAAGGGGGCGCAGCAACTGGGTTTTACTTTCCACATAGCCGGAAGCGCGATCACCGCCGATGGCAACGCCGAGGATGCCAGGCCCGCAGCCCTTGCCCTGGGCCCCCAGCACCGCCTGCAAAATAGCGTTTTCAACCCCCGCCATATCGCGGCCGCCCAATTTGGGATGGGGCAGGGAGAATTGATCGCCGACGTTTTCGCAGCCACCGCCCTTGAGCATCAGCTTGACCTCGACGTAGTCGCGGCGCCATTGGTGAAAGTGAATATTCGGGCTGCCGGGGCCGATATTGTCGCCGGTATTGCCGCCGGTCACCGAGTCGACGCTATTCTGGCGCAAATAACCGCGAGCGGTGGCTTCGCGCACGGCGCCAATGGTGGCCTCCTCAAAGGCCAGCTGGTCGTAGCCGACGGGGGTATGCACAAAGAAAAGAATGCTGCCGGTATCCTGACACAGGGGCTGGCTCTTGTCCTTGGCGAGATCGATATTGCAGCCAATGACATCCAGGGCGTAGCGGGCATTAGAACCCGCTTCTTCCTCACCGGTGGCAGAGCGGATAACGCGGACCACATCATCGGGAAGCACCGTAGAAGTGACGCGAATGAGTTCGAGCAGAGCCGCATCGAGGGCGGTGGCTTGGGCGAGGGTCATGAAAATCTCCAAGTCATCAACGGTAGGAGCAGAGGAGTTTGGGCTGCCGGAGCATGGGCTGTCGCCGGACAGCAGCGACGGGCACAGCCGCCAAAGGCCAAGAGCAACACCACTGCGCCAGCGCAGACGACAAGGGGGATGAGGACGCGACGCGGCATGGGCAGCTCCAGTTTATAGGGCAAAGGGTGAGGATGAGAGGCCGCGAGACAAGAACCAAGCCGGAGAGGCTGCACCAAGCCCAAGATTCCCCTCTGTACCACCGCCGCCGGAGGGACAGGCTGCGAACATGCTGCAGCACCCCCTCCTTCCCTTTGGCGTCGCCACCGTCGCCGAATATTGTGCCACTATCCTTGACGCCGCCGCCGCCGCCCATGGCCGAGCCGTTTTCGCCGTGCCGGGTGGCCGCTCTCCGGGTCCGATCATCAGCGAACTCGCGGGCATGATCGATTCCTTCCTGCGGCAACGCCTGCATCTCATCTGGGTAGATGAGCGGGCGGTCCCTAAAAATCATTCGGATCGTAACGATGCCGCCATTCTCGCCGCCTGGGACGCAGGCGGGCCACGGCCCCTGGGGGTTCACCCAATGCCGGCGGAGGCCGATGATCTGGAGGCGGCGGCGGAGGCCTACTGTGCCACCCTGCGCCAACTCAAGGCCGACCAAGGACCGGATCTTACCCTGCTTGGCATTGGCGAGGATGGCCATTTCGCCAGCTGCTTTCCAGCGCACGCGGGCTTGGGCGAACTGGGTCCTGTTTTCGCTGTCTACGATAGCCCCAAACCACCGCCACGAAGACTCTCCCTTGCCCTACCTGTGATCGCCGGCTCCACCCACTTAGTGGTGCTGGCCCTGGGCCATGATAAGGGTCTGCGCATTCGCGAAGCCTTGCGAGCAGAAGACTGCAACAATCCCGTAAGCCTTCTGCCGGGGTCGCGCTGTCGGGTATTCTGCGATGACGCGGCTTTAGCGGCGGCAGTTACTTAAGGGCCTCGCTTACCGCCCGCGCCAATTGGGTGCGACGATAGGGCTTGGCCACGAAACCACAAAGCCCCTGCTCAAACAATTCATCGACATCGGCGCCGGCGGTATACCCCGAACACAGCATTACCCGCGCCTGAGGATCAATCGCGCGAATGCGGGTGAAAGCCTCATGGCCATTCATGCGCGGCATCACCATGTCAAGGATCACCACAGCTATGCGTTCTTGCTGCTCTTGGAAAATCGCCACTGCCTGCAGTCCATTTTCCGCGGTCAGTACTTCATAACCCAGTGCAGTGAGATGACGACAAGCGATATCGCGCAACGATGCGTCATCCTCGGCGAGCAAAATCAGCCCACCCACACCGGCCCCTTCTGCACCTTCGCTTGCAGCCTGGACCGCCGCCTCGGTAGCCAAGGGCAGCAAAATACTCACCGAAGTGCCTTCTCCCTGGCGGCTACTGATGGTAATCGTACCATGGCTATCGCTAATGGTTCCATAGACTGCCGCCAACCCGAGTCCGGTTCCCTTGCCCACGCCCTTGGTGGTGTAGAAAGGCTCAAAGACACGCTCGAGTACCTCCTCGGGCATGCCGCAACCTGTATCGGCAAAGACAATGGAGCAGTAAGGCCCAGGGGTAAGCCCTTGCTGGCGCAGACGGGTGTCATCCTCGGCCAGTTCAACCAATTCCGAGCTAACGGTGAGGGTGCCGCCATCGGGCATGGCATCGCGGGCATTCAGACCAATGTTGAGAAACGCGTTCTGCAAGCGCGAGCGATCAGCGCTCACCAAACTGGAATCGGCGAGGAGATAACGACGGACGCTAATTCGACGATCCAAACCTGGCTCTAGCAGATCGAGGGCATCGGAGAGGCAGTGATGAAGATCGAAGGCCTCGCTCGGCGCTCGACCCTTGCGCGAGAAGGCCAGTAATTTGGTGGTGAGATCGGCAGCGCGCTCGGAGGCGCTAATAATGCCGTCGACATGGCGGCGGGCGGGGTGACCGAGGTCGAGCTGGGTCGACACCAATTCGGCGTATCCCATAATACCACCAAGCATATTATTGAAATCATGGGCGATACCCCCGGCTAAAAGGCCGAGGGATTCCATTTTCTCGGCCTGGCGCAGGCGCTCGTCGATACGATAGGTATCGGTGACATCGCGGAAAACCAATACCACCCCACGTATTTCACCAGCCTCATCGCGGATCGGAGCGGCACTATCAGCGATTTGCCGCTCTCGCCCGTCCTTGGCGATCAGCATGGTATGATTGGCTAGGCCCACCACCCGCCCCTGTTCTAAAACCTTTCCAGCAGGATTTTCGCGGAGATTGCGCGTTTGCGCATTGATAATATGGAAAACCCGCTCAAGAGGCTGCCCAATCGCCTCGCTGCGTGGCCAGCCAGTCAGATATTCGGCAACCGGATTGAGTCGCGTTACCAAACCTTCGCCGTCGGTGGCGATTACGCCATCACCGATGGAATCAAGGGTAATCGAAAGATCTTGCTCGCGTTCGGATAAGGACCGCTGGGCGATTAGCGCCGCACGCAAATGGCGGGTAGCTATCAGGCTGCCAAAGGCACAGAGGATAAAAATCAATACCCGCACAAAACTGCGCTGGGGACCCACCTCAAAAAACGTCATCTCAATAAGGCTAAAACCCTGTGGATTAAAAGATGCCCAGGCGACGAGGGATTCAGCAGCCATAAACAGTAATGCCGCGATCAGACCACCGCTCATGAGGATGGTGCCAGAGCGCTCAATCAGATCCGTTGGTAGGCGCAAGAGACGGCGGATGACATGACTATTGAGCATGAGATCAATCAATCCAACCGCCGCTAGGTTGCTCAGGAAACTCTTCAGTACGATAAGGTGAAGCACCGTTGGATGCATGGACTGTACCGCATCGGGTTTCCATGGCGCTGGATTCAATGCAAAGGACCAACGATAGGCCGTATAGTAAAGCACCACCCAGGCCACCGCCGAGAGCAATTCGGCCGTATAGAGACGATGAAACCAACGGCGCTGACGGGGTGGGCCAAGGCGTCGCTCTGCGCACCAGCCATGCCACAGGATCCAAGCGGTAAAACCCAGAGAGATAACAACGTTGGCCCAGCCATTGGCCGGCCATGTCCACCAGGTAAAGAGTGAACCTAAGCCTAAGATCCCGGCCACCAGGCCATAACGCCAGCCCCAGGCCACGGCTGCCAGCAATACCAGCGGCAGGCCAGGATTCAGCGACACCCGGTGCGGCGGAAATTCTAAATGGATGGGGTAAAGGTTAAGAAGACTCGCCAATGCGCCAAGGATCAAGGCCCCAGAAAAGGGATACCAGCGCCAATTCGGCGACCGACTCATTGAGGGAACTAAAGGCGGGCGCATTGCAACGGTATCTATGATCACCCTGTCCACCTTGAGCATGGGCAACGCCAAGGCCAAGCAGAAATCCCGCATCCACTACGGGTTAATCAAACGGCGGATGGACAAATCAGCCCTCCCGCAAAACAACGCTGCCGATGGCAGAGCCATCGGCAGCGGGAAAATACCTAGGAAAGCTTAGGCAATCAGCGACTAGAACCCAGGGTCAGGAAGATTTCAACCCGACGGTTCTTACCCTTGTTCTCGCGGGTGGTATTGGGGGCCGCTGGACGATGCTCGCCGGCGAAAGCCCCACGCAAGCGGGTAGGCTGGATACCCTTAGATTCAAGCAGTCGAATCACCGCTGCCGCCCGCATGGCGGAAAGGCCCCAGTTATCGCCAAAGGCGCGGACGGTGGCTTCGCGGGTCACCGGGGTATTGTCGGTGTGACCTTCGATCACGATGATCGTATCACGATACTCAGCGCCATTGAGCACCTGGGCCAAGCGGGTGAGGGCTGCCTCGCCCTCGGGAGTGATCTCAGCCGAACCTAGGCGGAAGAAAAGATCTTGATCAGCGGTTACGCCACCCGTCTCAGGGTTGGCCCGGAAGCCTTCGACCACGTCACCGGCTTTGATTCCGCGCAGTTGCTGCTCGAGACCACGGGCCTGGGCGCGCAGGCGCACATTCTCTTCCTGCACGTAATTGCGCTCAATTTCCAGATTGCGGGCGGTTTCCTGCAAGGCATTGAGCTCTTGAGTTAGACGTGCGTTCTCGGTTTGGTACTCGTTGAGGAGGACGTTATCCGAGCGGGCGCAGCCACCGGCGAAGAGAGCCGCAGCCACAGCAGCAACCAGGAAGGGACGGGATAGAGACATGCGAGACTCCTTGATCAAGCGACAGCACCATGCGGCAGACGCTGGGAAACGGATTGGTTGAACAGCTAAAGATCGGGGAACTCAATCGATTAAACCTAGGCCCCATGATTCATTATTGGCGAGCCAAGACCAAGCCTTTCACGCCAAACTCATGACGACAGGCTAGCGACGGCGGATTGCTCCGCAAGACCGCAGGCACGGATGAGACGAGGGCGGCGCAAAGCTTGTCTGGAAAAGGAATGCCCGCTTCGCTGGGCGTGCTTTTGGCGCAAAAACACCCCCTTTCGGGGATTTTTTTGCTGGCCGATCTGGAGATCGGCGCTCCCGGGGACAAGCTTTGCGCCGCCCTGCGGATGGGACCAGATGCGAGCGATCAACATGCCAAGGCAGCGCCCTCCCCCGTCTGGCCGCAAAATTCGAGGATCAGCGATAGCTGGCAGGATTGACATCGGGGACCCGGCGAACCTGCTCTTGGGCACCAACGGTTTCGCGGACTTCGCGAATCTGGAATTCGCCCAATTGCGCCCCTTCGGCATTGGTGGAGAAGGCGCGGGTTGAGCGGAAACCGCCGTCCGGAGTCGCCTCTTCTTCAATACGGGTAATGTAGAAGTGGCGGGCGCGCTCACCGGTTTCCCGATAACGACCGCGGTAGGTCTGATAGCGCCAGACATTCACCTGCTCGGGATGGGCATCGGACAAGGGGCGATGGGGCTCCTGGGCATCCGGCCGGCGGGCACGCCAGGTATCGGGATGGGGC
This sequence comes from Planctomycetota bacterium, assembly GCA_007695355.1. Classification (GTDB taxonomy): domain Bacteria; phylum Planctomycetota; class UBA11346; order UBA11346; family UBA11346; genus REDP01. Next base: position 544 of record REDX01000187.1, on the reverse strand, counting down.
TCGACATCAAAGCCGACAAACATCGATGCTATGTTGGCCCAGGCATTATCATCAAGACCAAAGGCACGATTGCCATTTTCGTGGTACTGATTTTCCTTGGGCCAAAGGCCGACGGCGTAATAGGGGGCAATCAGTAGGGCGCTAAGCATCAAGGTAAGAATGAGGATGACGATCCAGAAAGGTGAAACCCTGGCCATCGGCTGACGCACGCGCTCGGCACGAACGCTGCGACGCACGCTGCTGGCACCAGAGCGCTGGGAACCGCCATCATCATCATAGTCCCCATCATCCACGGTCTGATAATCGCTGGTGGCGGTAGCCATTGCCGTGTCATCGACATCGGTCAGCACTGCCGTGTTGGATTCCGTAAAGGATAAGGATTCGGTATTGGAGGAATCATCGAAGGCGACCGTCATCTCAGAATCGTCAAACGAGACGGTTTGCTCGTTATCATCGCCAAAGTCCAGTTGCTCGGTACCACCTTCATCAAAGCTAACCACTTCCAACTCGTCCCCGAAGCTGATTTGATCGGTGCCGTGCTGGC
>REDX01000190.1 GCA_007695355.1 Planctomycetota bacterium | reverse complement strand
TGGTTGAGGTGATGCACCACGAACGACTGCCGACCGCGCAACTCACCCCTGCGGCATATGCTGCACGTCAGAAATCTGGGTGCAAAACACGCTCGTAAACCGGTTACTTCTATTCGTGTTCATCCGTGTTTATCCGTGGCCATGACCCTTCTTCTTCTGAGTCACTGATGGCGGAGCCCAAGCTGAGATACTTTATGAACGCTTAATGCCATTGATCAGGAGACTCGCGCTGCGGTGGCACGGTTCCCAAAGCACAGCCGGGTTGGGTTTTCTGGTCCGCCCTTCCTTGCCGGCCGCAGGCCCTTGGCGTCTTCGCATCTTTGCCTGTCCATAGACCCCCTGGGGGAGGACTCAGACCGTTATTTTTTGCAGAGGCCGAGGCGGTAGCGCCAGGAGCGGATGAATTTGCGTAGGCGGTAGCCGAAGCGGCGGCCGCGGCTGGCGTAGCGGCCCTCAAGGCCGCTGTCGAACAAGACATTGTGGCTCCCCTGTTCGACCACCGTTGGTTCCAGCCAATATCCGTCTACCACCTCTTCGCCGATGATCGGATCCATAAAGGTGTCGGGGGAAACCTCGGTGCGGTCGCGGTCGGCGCGTTCGATGACCAAGCGGGCAAAGGCCTGGCTGATGATATAGGCACCGGCGCAGCGGCCGCGGCTGGCGGGGTACAGCACCTGGCCGGGGCGGCGCTGGTCGGCGGGCACAAAGCGCAGGCCAGAATTTTCCAAATTCACATACCAGGCCTGTTGGCGGTGGTCGCGCTCACCCAGTTCTTTGAGCGCCTGATTAACCAGCTCATTAAAGCGGCGGTCGAGCAGCGCGTCGTCTTCTAAGATCAGCGCCGCCGGCAGGTCGCGGGCGATGATCTGCTCCATAATCAGAAAATGTTTGGTGACACAGGACGAGGTGGGGCAGGGCTTGTGCAGCACGCCCTTAAACCAGCGATCGAGTATCGCCTGGTCAAGGTCGGCGATGTCGCCGTCCAGCATGTATTCAAAGGTGAGACCGTGCTCCTTCATCTGCCGTTCGAGCAGTTCGGCGCGGGCTTCGTAGCCCGTGCGCACATGGGCAACAAAGATGGGCAGAGCTTCAATGGGAGGCAGGGCTTCAGGGGATGAGAGCGCTTCGGTGGACATGCCTGAATTTACTCCGGGATGCGGCGCGGGGTGTTGAGGTTCTGGAAGACTGTGCCGGTGACTTCCTCGACGCTTGGCCAGGTCTCGGCACTGCCGATCCATTGACCACCCCAGGGTGCGGTGCGCCAGGGCTGGCCGCAGCCGAAGACAGCGAGGGTGGGGGCGTCGACGGCGCTGGCGAGATGGGCGGGGCCGGAATCGTTGCTGATGACTAAGCTGGCTTGCTGGCAGAGGGCAGCGTAGGCGCCCAGGCCCAAGCCCAGGCAGGCCACTGCCCCCGGGGCGGCGGCGGCACAGGCGACTTCCTCGCCAGGGCCGGGGCAGGTGACCAGCTGGTGGCCGGCGGCAATCAAGGCCTGGCAGAGGGCGGGAAAGTGCGGCCACACTTTGCTGACCCCATTGATGGTGCCAACGGCCAGCGGCGCGATCACCACGAAGGGCTGCTGTAGGCCAGCGCTGCTTAGGGCCTGGGCCGCTGCGGCGTGATGATCTGGGGTGAGCGGCAAAGCGAGGGAGGGGCCGGGGACGGCAGTCTCGGCGCTGATCCCCTGCCAGCGCAGCCAGGCCTGAGCCAAGGCAAAAAGCCGTTCCACCTCATGACTGGGCTGGACGGGTGTAGGGAGGGAACGGGCGAGGAGCCAGCGACGTCCATCGCCGCGATACCCGAGGCAACGCACACCGCCAAGGCGCGCGTGTAGGGCACTGCTCAGAGAATTGGTAAGCAGTAGACCGTGGCGGTTACCGCTTGCCCGCCACTGCCCTGCCGCCGCCCAGATTCCCCGCTTCAATTTGACCACTGGCTGCCCAAATCCGGCCAATAGGTCTTGGGCCCAGCCGCGCCCGACAAGGGTCAGCTCTACCCCGTGGTTACGCAATACATGCAAGGCCGGCAAAGCCATGCAGACATCGCCCACCCAATTGGGAAGACGCACAGTGCAGGTAGGCGGCAAAGATATATTTGGGCAGGTCATCGAATTCCATCATCGACAGCGACAAACATTAAATATTTCTCTGCTTCCATTGTTACCCGTGGCATGACAGGAGAAGGACTGAAGCTAAAACTTCGCCATCCAAGCTCTAGGCTAGGCGAGAAATCCTTGCATCCAATAGAGTTTCCCGTGGCCATCACAGCTTCTTTGAGACACATTTACGCTCTTTCGGTAGGCCTCGCATTAATGACATTCACTTAGTCTTTAAATATGTTATCCTCTGAAATTCCCAGTGTGTGCAAAAGCCTGGACACAGCGACGATTTTCCGCCTTTTCCTTATGAAGGACGAAAATCTCATGATTGGCACTAGCGTTTTATCCCCAATGCCATCAACAATTCTAAAGCCCAATCCATAGCTTTTCGTTTTCCCATAGAGAATATTGAATGGACCAATATCAGCAACCACTATGGAAGACCGTAGGACGGCGCGCAACAACTCCAAAAGACGAAACTCAAGTTCGCAATCAATAATCTGATTGCGCTTCATATAATCTAGGGTCCAGCCTAAACCATCACCATCTGGGGATGATACCTTCTGGAATACCATGCCGATCCCTAAATCAGTTAGTTCATAGCCCTTGAATCTTACTAGGTAGGGGAAGGCCGGATCTTTTCCAGTTGTAACCCTTACCATCTCTCGCCACTCACGATATAAGTCCTGACGCTGTCGATATCTCAAGCATTTCCCATTGCTGTTTTCCCTATCACCTCTCCATACTTTTATAATCGAATCCTCGTCAAATGGATGTTGGTAGACGCAGCGCTTCGATCCAAGCGCGATAACTGGATTTTCTCGCAACTCAATCATGAAATCACTCCGCTCCCGCACTTCGGCCCACCGTTCCATACGATCGGCATTTAAGGAGTCTCTCACATTTGCGTATACTGAATTGATGCAACTACTGGGCTTGAAGTGCCCACCCTTGAAAGGGTAATTGCCCTCTGTGTGAAAGACGTAAATCGCAATCCTGACTCAGGTACTGCTTGTCGACGGTTCAGTTTACATCTCTTATATCGACCGATACCGTAGCGCCAACACAGAAGAAGGTTAAATTTTCGACGCTTATATTATGCATGTCTCTGGTAGCCTCACTACTTTGTTTCCCTTGACTACTTGTAAGGGGTTATTTCCTGAAACTTTGCAGAGAAATCGCCCGGTTCTCAAGATCCAAGGCATCATTTGCGTTGTCATGTCTGATAACCCTTCACCATCGCCATGGTCTCAGCGCATTCTTAAGTTCACGCTGAACGTGTAGCCAACGATACGCCGCAGTGTACCTGCGCTGCACGGAAGCATAGCGCAAACCACGCACATGGGCATAAGCAGCGCAGAATATATCCCGGCTCTCCCCTTTGGCGTACATTCTTGCAATGCTGCCAGCACCGAGACAGGCAGACACTCGGCCTAAGCGCATTCGGTTTATGTCAACGAGGTAGGGGTCACCGTTCATTGAAAATATAATGTTACCAGGAGAAAAATCAGCATGCAACAAGCCGGCGTTATGCATTACACCGGCCAAAGCCCCACACTGTGAGATCCTTCGGCTAGCAGTTATGTTGGGGGCATCTAAATCGCCGCGAATGGTGTGAGCATCTGACACCAAGGCACAGACATACCATGAACGGCGCAGGCGCCAGCCATCTCGTTCTTCTACTGCTGCAATCGGCTGTGGAGTAGGCATTCCGAGTCGCTGCAGAATTAAACCATTTACGAGAGAGCGTAAAGCCTTGCTGCGTCGACAGGTGTAACCCAATGCTTGTAAGATGCTGGGCACACGGAAGGATTTAATCACAACTTCGCCCCAGGGACTTATGCCGCGAAGCAGATGATTACGGCCACGGTAGATGTCCCGCGATGCATCGGCGGTGGCCACGATATGGGGCAAAGTGCTTAACCACGCCTTTGCACCAGGCTGTATACATTGGGGAGCGATCCACATGCGCATGACATTTAGTCCAAATGCTGTTGGGCCACTAAGCGACTATAGACACCACCCTGAAGCAAGAGCTCGTGATGGGATCCCGATTCTATTATCATTCCTTGCTGATCTCCATCATCTTTGCCCCCAAGTACATAAATACGGTCGGCATGTTGAATGGTCGCTAGGCGATGGGCGACAATAATCGTTGTCCGCCCACGCATAAGCTCTTCAAGAGCTCGCTGCACATGGGTCTCGCTAGTGGCGTCCAAGGCACTTGTCGGCTCGTCAAGAAGAAGCACCGGAGCATCGCGCAACAAAGCACGGGCAATCGAGACCCGCTGCCGCTGACCGCCGGAAAGTCTTGACCCGCGATCGCCGACTGGGGTCTCATAACCCAGTCCCCCCTCCAAGCGCAGAATGTCATCGTGGACGTGAGCCCGACGGGCGGCGGCCTCTACCTCTTCACGGCTGGCCGTGGGCCGTCCGTAATGAATATTATTGAAAACCGTGTCATCAAATAAGAAGGGGTCTTGCTGCACAATAGCACAGTGGCCAATCACCGTCGACGGTCGATACTGGCGAACATCAACCCCATCCCAGCACACCCTCCCCTGGCTAACATCATGCAAGCGAGGCACCAGATCCAGCAAGGTGCTCTTACCACCACCCGAGGCTCCAACCAAAGCCACAGTGGTACCAACGGGTATCTCAATGTCGATCCCACGCAGCACTTCTTGATGATCTACGTCGTAAGCAAAGTGCACGTTTTCCAAGCTGATTAACCGCTGGGGGACAGGGCACGACCGCTGATCCTCTCTGTCTTGCAGGGTTGGTTGCTGGTCGAGAATGGCAAACATGCGCTCTGCAGCTGGAATATGAACCACCACGTCATTCACGCTCTTCTGCAAGGTTCGAAGATCTGAGGTGATTTTCCCAAGGGCTGCAATGACCGTAATCAAACTCGCCGGCTCCGCTAGCCCTTTGGCAAAGAGAATCCCTGCCAACCATAGGAGGGCGGCCAGAATGAGAAAGATGGCCCCATTAGTCATCGCTTCTGATTGAGCCTTAGTGGATACCACGCGCATTTGCCGCTCGTAAAGATACTGATTACTTCCGGCAAAGCGCTGGTCCTCCCGTTCACTTGATCCCATTGCCTTGATGACACGAATGCCAGATGTAATTTGCTCAAAAGTAATAAGGTTGTTGGCTAAGGCCACTCTGGCAGTCCGGGAGTGTCGCCTCATGCGCCCTACAACCCGCCATAAAATGAGCGTAAGAGGAACAAGCGCCACAAATGCCGCTATTCCCAGCTGCCAATTCAAAATGGTAATGTATGCTATAAGCGCTAATATTTCTGGCGGTTTGGTAAGTATTCGGCCATAGAGACGCTGTACCATATCACGCACGCCATCTAAATCCGCCATCATCCGCGTCATTAAATCGCCTTTTGCGGCCCGCGAATGAAATGAGAGATCCAGGTTAACTAAATGGGCCACAAATGCCTGACGAAGATCTCGGATGCAGGCGTTGGCCAGTCGCAATCCCGTGTAAAGTGCCAAATAAGCCATCGCCGCGGCAATCGGAGCCAGCGCAAGCAACTCCCATACCGTTTGCCCCATCAGTTCCTGGGCCGTCACCAAATCGGCTGGAGAGATCTCTCCATGATTGTCCAAAGCGGACTGTATTGATGCCCACGCGCGCACCATCCGGTCTATTACAAAAAGCAAATAGCCGAATACTATTCCCGAAATCGCTGACATGGCAAGAGACAGGAAGAACATTTTACGATAGCGCCAGCCAAGGGCAAAGACCCGGGCAAAGGGGCCGCGCTGCTTAGCTAAGGACGGTGCTACTGGCTCGACAATTTCGCTCATTATCCCGGGCATGGTGTCGGCCATCTCGAATTGGGCAACGACCGACCCGCCCAATTCCGCATAGTGATACAGGGCCTGTCGCGGGATCGCTCACGCTACTGGTCCATCAGGCATAGCTTCTTCTCATAGCGGCTATGCATGTTTTCCCTGATCCGGCTGAATCGGACAGGGGACAAGGCGTAGGAGTATGGCGTGGGCCTGGGCGGGTGAGATGGTGATGCTGCGCTCTTCGCTGCGTAATTGCCAATCCCCATCCGCTGCAGCGCTGCGGCTGACGCGGACGGTTTCGCCGGGGATGAGATCCAGGCCGCGGGCCTCCGGGCCGAGGATGGCCACTTCGCCGCAGTAGCCTTCGCTTAATAAATCGAGGGGAACCGGTTCGTCGCTATCGGTGGCGAGAATGGAGGGAATGCGCTTGCCGTGGGGATCCCGGGTGGGGTGACCCAGAACCTGATCAAGATATTCCAGGGCTTCGGGGTGGTGGAGGTGCTCCAGCAGTTCCGCATGATTGTGGAGATCGTCGTGGGGAACACCAACGCGATGGAGAAAGCTTTCCCAAAGGCGGTGGGAGCGGCGCAGGCGTTCGGCGCGGCGGTGGCCAATGGGGGTAAGGGCCCACTGCTCTTGTACCGCAGCGATGGCCTCTTGTCGCAGAAGTTGGCGCAGGCCACGGCGCAGGAGTCGGCGATCGTGGCTAAGATAGTGACTGAGCTGGGCCAGGCCGGCCTGGTGATTGGGGCTGCGCAGGAGACTGCCGAGAATATCCTCGCAGACCTCATCGGGCACGTGGGAACGGGCGGCGCGCAGCTGGGCCAGCATACCGTGGCGGGGCGCCAGGACAAAGACGCCAGCAAACTGCGCCGTCGCCACCAGCACAATGGTACCACCGCCGGTGGTATCCAACCACATACTTATGTAGAGGCCCAGCACCACCGCGGATACGGCAAAGCCGGCGGCAAGCAGCATCATCCGCGAGAGGCGCTCGCTTAATAGATAGGCAGTGGCGGCGGGGGTTATCAAGAGCCCAATCACTAAAATAACCCCGACAATGGTTACCGCCGATACCACCACCAGGGCGACAGCGCCGGTGAGCAGCATATCCCAGAGCAGCACCGGTATGCCAATGGATGCGGCCATAACCGGATCAAAACTCACCGCCTGCAACGATCGAAAGCCGATAATAATCAGGCTAAGCACCAGGGCGGCAATGCCCCCCACCATAATCAAATCGGCATCGGATACGCCCAAAACATCGCCAATCATAAAATGCACAATGTCGATATGAATGAGGTGCTGCCAGAGGGACACCATCACCACCCCGAGGGCGAAAATCCCAGTGTACATAATACCGATGGCGGTGTCGTCTTTAAGCCGGCCGCGGCCGGCAACCATGCGCACCAGCACCACCGTCAGCAGGGCCGCAATCAGCGCTCCAATCAGCATTGCCGGGGCATGGGGAGCGCCGCCAAAACCGATGCGCAAAAGCAAATACGCCGCCGCCACCCCAGCAATCATGGCATGGGCAATGGCATCACCCAAAAAGGCCATGCGCCGCAGCACCACCAGACAGCCCACCACCGAGCAGGTGATCGCGACTAAACAGCCGGCGAGAAGGGCCTTGAGGAAAAAACGCTGCTCGAGGGGCTCAAGCAGAAGGTGGTGAAAAAGCTCAAACATCGCTGGCCTCCCCACCGTCGCCGTCGCTGGCCGCAGGGCCGGCTGAACCCAGGGAATCGAATAGAGCGGTAACCCGACCTTCGTAGACCTCGTCAAGCAGATCCCGCTGCAGAACGGTGGCCGGCGGCCCGTAGGCCACCACCCGTCGTTTCAATAGCAAAAGGCGATCAAAATACGCCGCCGCCGTGCTTAAATCATGGTGCACCACCAAGAGCGTGCGCCCGGAGTCGCGCACCCGGCGCAGAATCGCAATAATCGATTCTTCGGTGCGCACGTCGACTCCGGCCAAGGGCTCATCAAGCAGGAGAATCTCTGCCCCCTGGGCCAGGGCCCGGGCGAGAAAGACCCGCTGCTGCTGCCCCCCAGAAAGCATGCCCACCTGGCGACCGGCGTAATCGGACATACCCACCAATTCTAGAGCCTCGGCCGCCGCCTGATGGTCACTAGCCTTGAGACTGCGCCAGAAGGGATGGCGCCCATAGCGCCCCATGCGCACCACTTCCTCTACCGTAATCGGAAAATCCCAATCCACCTGCGAACGTTGGGGAACGTAGGCGATTCGGCCCGCGCCCTCGCCGGGGCGCTGCCCGGCGATCCGCACCCGGCCGACATCGGGATCGAGGATGCCCAATAAAACTTTTATGAGCGTGGTTTTTCCGGCGCCATTGGGCCCTAAAATACCCACCATCTGGCCGGCAGCGATGGTCACCGAACAGTCCAGCAGCACCGGTAAGGTGCCGTAGCCAACGGTCACATGCTCTACCCGAATCACCGCCGGATCACCGCCCACGTTGACGCTCCCAACGGGGGATGTCCAAATCCCAGGATGCCGATAGGGGCTGCCCGGCCTCGATCCACCACACCTGCTCCGCCATCACCTCTTCATCGCGCAGCAAGCGCAGGCGCAGGGCGCCGCTGGGCTGGCCTGGCGCTGGTAGGGCATGGATGTTCAATTGCTGCTGACGCAGGCGTAGATCTCCCAACTCCTGCCGCTGCACCTGCTGGGCCTGAAGGCTTTCGCGGGTATAGCGCTGGCCATCAAGGCTAAAGCGCAGAGCCATTTCATCGTCAAAGGCAAAGGGATCGACGGCCAGGGCGATGGAACTCTGCCAATCCAAGGCCCAGTGCCCCTCGGCCGTTGACACCACCAAACGAGCCGCCGGGGCAGGTTTCGGCGCCCATTGAACAAAGCCCAGCGGCAGCCCGAGGGCTAGCAACCAAATCACGACAAGAGCCAGCCAACGCATGCGACTATCCTTTCAACCCAGCTGGCACGGCGCAAGAGCAGCGGGCTGCAGAATACACAACGCTGCTTATTCCGGATCGCCGTCCTGCGGCGCCAAGGCAGCAATAATGGTGAGCACGTTTTCCCGCATCATGCCGATATAGGTATCCCCAGGACTTCCCGGAGCCCCCATGGAATCGGAGTAGAGCGGATCGGCCACCCGCACCCCAGCCTCTTCGGCGATTTGCCGAATCACCGCCGGATTGACCGAAGTTTCGACAAATATAGCCGGCACCCCACTCTCGGCAATGGCCGCCACCACCTCTCGGCGCCGGGCCGGGGTAAGCCCAGCCCCCAATTCTGAACCGGTGCTCCAGCCCACCGGCGCTGAGGTACGAAGGTTGTAGGCGCGGGCAAAATACTCAAAGGCATCGTGGCTGGTCACCAGTAACCGGCGATCTTCCGGCAGGACCGCCAATTGCTCGCGAATCCAGCCATCCAAGGCCCGTAATTGGGCTAAATAGAGGGTGCTGCGGGCGCGAAATTCCCCGGCGTGTTCGGGCATCAATTCCGATACCGCGCGGGTGATATTGCGCACATACACCGCCGCATTGGCGGGATCAAACCAAGCATGGGGATCATAGGGATGCTCCTCCTCCGCATCCTCTGGCAGCTCCAGGAGGCGCACCCCCTGCGTCGCCGTCAGCAGCGGACGCCCGGCATCATTGGCCAAGATCGTCATCCAATTGGATCCCTCTAAAAACAAACCGTTCTCAATCACCAAGGCCGCTCGGGCAACCCGGCGCGCATCGCCAGGGGTGGGCTGATAGGTGTGCGGATCAGCCCCAGGAGCGAGAATTCCATGCACCGCAAATCGATTTCCCACCACCTGCCGCGTAAAATCAGCGATCTGCGTCGTCGACACCACAATCAAGGGCTTGCCTTCAGCGCCAGATCCGGCCTCGCTGGCCACCGCCGAAGTACCCAAACATACCATCGCCATGGCCATGAGGCCACCCAGTAAACGAATCCGAAACAACATCGCACGCCCCTCCACCCAGAGTTAACGGATTTTAATTACGCAGCAGGCAGCCTAGCCGCCCATACCCGGGTTCAATTGCCTGATAAATTTCATGCTTGAGTATCTCTTGCAATCCAGCCGCGCTTGCCCGCTTGGTGATAGAGCACCGGGATGGCCATGCGGCTGAGCAGGAGGCTGGCGATTTCGCCGGCCATGAGGCTAATGGCGAGGCCGCCAAAAATGGGGTCTTTGAGAATGAAAGAGACGCCGACCACCAGGGATAGGGTGGTCAGCAGCATGGGGCGGAAGCGCACCGCGCCGGCTTCCACCACCGCGGTTTCGAGGCTGTCGCCAGCGGCCAGGCGCAGATGGATAAAGTCGACGAGAATAATCGAATTGCGCACCACAATGCCGGCGCCGGCCATAAAGCCGATCATGCTGGTGGCCGAGAAAAAGGTGCCCAGCAGGGCATGGCCGGGAAGGATGCCGACCAGGGAAAAGGGGATCGCCGCCATGACCACCAGGGGAATCAGGAAGCTCTTAAACCAACTCACCATCAGCAGGTAGATGAGCACCACAACCACCGCAAAGGCGGTTCCCAAATCGCGGAAGACTTCGATGGTTATGTGCCATTCGCCATCCCATTTAATGGCCGGTTGCTGGGTATTGCTGGGCTGGCGGGCGTGCCAGGTGCTGATGCCGCTGCCGGGCTGGCCGCCGAAGTGGGCAGCGTTGAGGGCGTCGATACGCGGCTGCATGGCGGCGATGGCGTAGACCGGGGCCTGTAGTTGGCCGCCCACATCGCCGAGGACATAGATCACCGGCTCAAGATTTTTATAATGACGATCATCTTCGCGGGTGTCGCTGACCCGGATGAGTAATTCGCGCAGGGGCACCGCGCTGCCATCGGCGGCGGTGATCAGGAGGTCGGCCACATGGGGGCCTTCGGCGCGAGCCATCTCGACCATAATAGCGATGTCTTCCCGGGGCGGGGTCTCGCCGCGGTGGTGATGGAGGAGGCCCACACCCTCACCAGAGAGGGCCAGGGAGAGGGTGCGCGCCACCTGCTCGACACTGATGCCGTGCAGGGCCGCCTTTTCCTGGTCCACCGCCCAGCGCCAGCGCTGCTGGGGGGCGGTGCGCATCACCTGCACATCGACCACGCCGGGGGTTGCGCGGAAAATCTCCTCTACGGCATAGGCTAGAGCCTCCCGGGAATCGTGACTGGGCCCGTAAACTTCAGCAACTAAGGTCTGCAGAACTGGCGGCCCGGGCGGCACCTCGGCCACGGTGAGACGGGCCCCGGCGGCCGTAGCCAAGGGTTGCAACAATTCCCGGGCGGCCACCGCCACGCCGTGGCTCTGCCGCTTACGCTGCTGGCGGGGCAGAAGATTGACCTGAATGTCTGCCTGATGCGGCTGATGGCGCAGGTAGCTATGGCGCACCAGGCCGGAAAAGGTGAAAGGCGCGGCGGTGCCAATATAGATTTGGCGATCGGCTAATTCGGGCAGGGCCTCGAGGGCCGCGGCCATATCCTGGGCCAGGCGGGCGGTGGTCTCGAGGGCCGTGCCCTCATCAAGATCGATCTGCACCAAGAATTCGGATTTATTATCAAAGGGCAGCATTTTGACCTGCACCCAGCCCAGGGGCACCAGGGCCATGGCCAGCAACAAAAGGCCGACAATGCCGCCCAAAAAGCCCCAGGTCCACAGCGGCCGGGTGAGCAGCCGGGCCATAAACCAGCGATAAAAGCGGGTAAAGACATCGTCGCGCTCGGGCCGATTGCCGCGCTTAGCCTGTCGTTTCGCCTCTTTGGCGGCCTGCTTCGCCGAGGGTGGAGCACCGTGGCTGCGGCCCAAAATCATCGCCGCCGCCCAGGGTGTGACCACAAAGGCAATCAGCGTACTCCAGATCATGGCCGCCGAAGCGCCCACCGGAATCGGCCGCATATAGGGGCCCATCAGCCCACCAACGAAGGCCATGGGCAGAATTGCCGCAATCACGGCCCAGGTGGCGAGAATGCTGGGATTACCCACCTCGGCGGTGGCTTCTACGGCAATGCGGGCCAGGGATTTTTTCTCGGCATCGGGCAGCTTGCGATGGCGCACCACATTTTCCACCACCACAATGGCATCATCCACCAGGATGCCGATGGAGAAAATCAAGGCAAATAAGGTAATGCGATTGAGGGTGTAGCCCACCAATTGGAATACCGCCAGGGTGAGGGCCAGGGTGGCGGGAATGGCGATAAAGACGATCAGGGCTTCGCGCAGGCCCAGCATGAGGGCAATGAGCAGGGCCACGCTGAAAATAGCGCCGGCCATGTGCAGTAGTAGCTCATTGGATTTTTCTTGTGCCGTGGCGGCATAATCGCGGGCAATCACCACCTCCACCGCTTGCGGGATAACCGTCCCGCGCAACGCATCGAGGCGGCCCATGAGATTGCCCACCACCGCAATGGCATTGGTGCCCGGGCGCTTGGCAAAGGTCAGCGTCACCGCCGGCTGGGCAGCGCCGCCGCGCGGATGATGAAAGACATAGTGGCTGGGGTCTGGGGGGGCCAGGCGCACCGCGGCCACCTCGTGCAGGGCCACCGGCACCCCTTCGTGCACGCCAACGGTGGCTGCGGCCACCGCCTCGACATGGGTAAAAAAGCCGCCGGCATCGATGAGAATTTCACCCGTGGCCTGGGTAACGATGCGCCCGCTGTGGTATTGGGCATTGGCGCTGCGCAGGGCGGCGGCCACCGCCAGGGCATCCAGGCCCCGGGCCTGCAGGCGCTCCACATCCAAGGTCACCCGCAATTGTTCGGGATCGCCGCCGATCAGCGTCATTTCCGCGCTGCCGGGGGCGGCGCTCAAGCGGGTGGCGGCCTCCATCGCCACCCGGCGCAGGGCGCTGTGGTCCAGTTCGGGGCTGGTAAAGGTGAGGGCCAGCACTGGCACATCGTCGATGGAGCGCGGCTTAACCAGGGGAAAACTCACCCCGGCGGGAATACGATCAAACTGGCTTTCTAGGCGATTGACGATGCGCGCGCGGGCGCTTTCGGGATCTTCGCCCACCTGAAAACGCACCACGCTCAAGGCCCGCCCCGGCGAGGCAGTGGAGTAGAGGTACTCCACCCCAGCCACCTCCCACAGAATGCGTTCCATGGGCCGCACCACCCGCTGCGCCACCTCTTCGGCACTGGCGCCGGGCATCTGCACATGGATGTCGATCATCGGCACCTGAATCTGCGGCTCTTCCTCACGCGGCAGGGACAGCGTGGCCCACAGCCCGATGAGCAGGGCAATCACCACCAAGAGCGGGGTGAGTTTATTGGTGACAAAGGTGGCGGCGATGCGCCCGGCGAGGCCGTGGGCATGGGCCTGGGCGAGATCGGTGGGCGGCAGCTGCGGACTCACGGGGCGGTCTCCGGCCAGGGCTGGCCATCGCGCAGGTGCTGGGCATGCAGCAGCACCTGGTCACCCGGTTTAAGCCCTGCAACAATGTCCACCATGGGTACCACCCGTAAGCGAGAGCTGTCTTCTGACACGCGCTGGCCCTGCAACCAACGCCGCCCACTGCGAACTAGGCGCAGGTGCACTTGTCCATTCTCTAGCACTGCCACCTGTTGCAATTGCCCGCGTTGCATCACCGCCACATCCGGCACCGCCAGCACTGGCACATTATAGATCACGACCAATAAGCGTCCAAACTGCCCGAGGCGCAAGGCCGACAACGGTGCTTCTGCTGATTCGCTTACCGTCTCGTCACTCGTCTCTGCTAGCGATTGCGGCAGGTCCACTTTTACCAGAACACTGCGGCTGGCAACTTCGGCAGCAGCTGCAATTTGAACAATGGGGCCACGATGGTGCCGCCCCTGAATGACCACATCCACGCCCTGACCAAGGCGCAAGTAATCAATCAGGCTTTCAGGTACCCTTGCCTCAAAGCGCAGGGCAGCCGGATCGGCGATTTCCAGTAGGGCGCGGCCGGGCTGAGCCAAATCTCCGGCCTCGGCATGGCGGGCGGTAATCACCCCGGCATAGGGCGCGCGGATGGTCAGATAGCCAACCATGGTTTCCGCCTCGGCCAATTGGGCGCGGGCGCTTCGGGCGGCGGCACGCACACTATCGACATTGGCAGCGGTGGCGGTGCCGCTGGCCACCAAGCGCTCGGCGCGCGCCAGGTCGGCCTCGGCCAGGGCCAGTTGTGCCTGGGCATTGGCCAGACGGGCGCGAATCTCCTCGGCCTCTAATTGCACCAGCACCTGGCCCGCCGCCACCGCATCACCCAGGGCCACGGGCAGGTCCACCACACTAGCGCTTACCCGTGCCGCCAGGGTGGTACTGCGCGCCGAGGCCACCGTGCCCACTACCTTGGCCTCTTCACGTTTGGTAGAACTAACCACATCTATTATTGATACAGTTGGTTCGTATGCACTCAGGCACCACACAAACGGTAATGTGATTACGGCAGTGAAAATGCAGCGCATATGAAGTACCTCCAATGAGGCCCTGGGGGGGCCGAGGGCAGATTAACTTATCACATCAGCAATACGACCCAGGAAAACGGGGGACTTTTCCTTGCCTCGCTCTGCACATTGCTATATTGCCAAATAGTAATATGTCAAGGAGTGCGCACATGCCTCGCCGCAGCCAGTCGCCCAGCGCCCAAGCGCCGGCCAGCACAAGCCCGGATCTTGAACGCATCGCCCGCTTCTTCGCCGCCCTCGCCGACCCCACCCGCCTGCACCTGCTGCACCTCCTACAAAGCGGCGAGCGCAGCGTCGGCGAGCTCACCACCGCCACCGCGGTCAAGCAGGCCGCGGTCAGCAAACAGCTGGGCATCCTGCGCGACCACGGCCTGCTGGCACGCCGCCGCGCTGGCAATCATATCTATTATTCCATAGCCGATGAGGTGGTGTTTACCCTCTGCCACGCCGTCTGCGGCAAGGTAGAGCGGGATGCCCAAGCCGCCCTCACGGCGGCACAGGCGGGCTGAGCGGGGTGGACGGGGTGGGCACGGCGGGCAAGGTGGGCGCGGTGGGCGAGGCCGCAGCGAGAGCGCTGAGATCAATGACGGTGGTGCCCGCCTGCAGCGGCCGCGCCAGACGCTGGCCGTGGTGCAGGACCGACACCGCCTCTAGCGAGGAGCGACGGACGCGCAGGCGCAGCAGGCCCTGATCATTACTGCGGCCAGCGGCCTGCCAGCCGCCCAGGGACCACTGCTGGTAGAAAATGTCCTGGCCCGCCACCGGGCGCTCAGCGTCGACCACCCGCACCGGCACCCCGCAGCCGACCAGCAGCAGGGCCCAAACAGCAAGGCCCCCCATCGTCGCATAGCGAC
This sequence comes from Planctomycetota bacterium, assembly GCA_007695355.1. Lineage (GTDB taxonomy): Bacteria > Planctomycetota > UBA11346 > UBA11346 > UBA11346 > REDP01. Next base: position 4,115 of record REDX01000190.1, on the reverse strand, counting down.
CCTTCATTGATCATCTCCTGCTGACGTATCTCTTCCTGACCTACGTGGTTCATTAAACATGAGACTCACCACGAAGGACACGAAGAAGGACACGAAGAAGGACACGAAGAAGGACACGAAGGAATGACACCGTGGATCGAAGCTCATGGTGCGACGACTACGGGAAATAACCACGAAGGGAGGCTCGGAAGCTCGGAGAGAAGAACCTGTCTCTACCCCCCTTCGTGTCCTTCGTGTCCTTCGTGGTTAAAAAACCTCTCCAGAAGGCCCGCAGGCCTGGATGGTGCCGTTTCGATTTTTCACCTCTGCCCATTTTCAGCCTCAGTGCCGTGAACACCGCATCCTGAGGCGCTGAGTCTTAGCCAATGCAGACTTCCGTGCGGTGGCTAGTGCCGGGGAGCAGCATCACCCTGCCATCGAGGCAGTTGGCGGTTTCCACGCAGACCATGCCTGGCCACTCGTCGTCGCCAAAGTCGGGCATGGCTGCTGCCTTGGCCACCCAGGGGTTCCACACCACGGTGCTTTGGCTGCCGCTTTTGGCCACGGTAATGCGACGATTGCCATCGCAAATGGCGACTTGCGGGCTGCGATCGGCATAGACGCGGTCGGTTTCGCCGACAAATCGCACAGGACCTTCCTGAACTCGAGATGCCCCGGCCGCGCATTTATCGCGGTACACCATTCCGGCCAAACCCTCAACCTGGATCTGGCGCACATCGCTCACCCGGAAATAACTGTGTAGGGCATCCTCAATGGCCAGCGGAGCGCTGCCGGCATTGGTGGTTTCCAGGCACAGCTGCAGCTGCGCGCCCACCGTAATCTGACAGCGCAATTGGACACCGGAGGGCAGCCAGGCCGCCATCTCTGGGGGCAAAGCCTGCGGCAGGGCCAGCAGCACCCGTGCTCGGCCGTCGGCCAAACGGGCGGCCTCCTGCACCTCCCACTCCACCAGGCGGGCAATACCGTGGGCCGGCCGGCCGGGCTCAGGGGATGGGCCAAACCAGGGCCAGCAGATGGGAATACCGCCGCGGATGGGCTGGCCGGGGGCATAGGCGCTGTGGGCACTGGTCCATAATAGGTCATCGGCGCCGGTGGGCTGGAAGGAGGTCACATGGCAGCCGTGCAGATACAGCTGAGCCGAGCCACCAGCGCCGTTCAGAACTAAACGGCGCAGGCCGCCGGCGCCCACTTCGCTGCTGACGCAGTGGGGAATGGAGGGCAGGGCGGGGGAAGGGGCTGCGGGCTTACTCATGGCAGATGAGGATAAATTGGCGGCGGTGCTGTCTATGGCTGATTGCCAGGCCCCCTTTGCGCAACAGACTCTCCGTCCCCAGGCCCTAGCGGGCAAAGGGGATAGGAGTCCTGCCCATGGCCAGCGCCGCTGAACAGCAGATTGCCCGCGAACTGAGTCTGGGAGTCCAGCAGGTGACGGCGATTGCCGCGCTCTTAGCCGAAGGCGCGACGGTGCCCTTTATCGCCCGCTATCGCAAGGAGGCCACCGGCTCCTGCGATGAGGTACAGATTGCGGCGGTGCGCGATGGCTTGGAGCGGCTGGCCGCCCTGGAGAAGCGCCGTCAGTCCATCCTCAGCAGTTTGGCCGAGCGCGACCTGCTGACCCCAGATGTGCAGGCGCAGATGCTCGCCGCCGCCGATCTCACCACCCTTGAGGATCTCTATCTGCCCCATCGCCCCAAACGGCGCACCCGGGCGGGTATTGCCCGCGAACGCGGCCTGGAGCCCCTGGCCGAGGCCATTGTGCGCGGCGATGCCGCCCTGCGCCCGGAGCAGTTTGTCGATGCCGCCAAGGAGGTGCCCGATATCGAGACCGCCCTCGCCGGGGCCCGGGATATTCTCGCCGAGGGCATCAGCGAGGACGCCGCCCTGCGCCAGGAACTGCGCAGCTGGTATGCCCAGCAGGCGCAGCTGACCGGCAGCGTCATCGCCAAGCGCAAGGACGATGCGGAGGCGGCAAAATTCCGCGATTGGTTTGGCTGGCGCGAAGCCCTGGCCAAGGCCCCCTCGCACCGCATCCTGGCCTTGCTGCGCGGGGCCGAGCAGAAAATCCTGCGCGTGAGCGCCAGCGTCGATGACGAGCGCGCCAAGGCCCTGGTGCAGCGCCACTGCTGCCGAACGCGGCGCAGCGCCGAGGCCGATGCCCAATTACGCCTGGCCTGCGATGAGGCCTGGGCACGCCTGCTGCAACCCTCCCTGGCCAATGAGGCCTTGGGCGCGGCTAAAGAACGGGCAGACCGCGAGGCCATCGCCATTTTCCAAAATAATATGCGGGAATTATTGCTGGCCGCGCCCCTGGGTCGGCAGCGGGTACTGGCCATCGACCCCGGCCTACGCACCGGCTGTAAGGTGGTGGCCCTGGATGAGCGCGGCGAACTGCTGGCCCATGAGATACTGCACCTGGCCACCGAGCGCAGCCACAGCCGGGATCTGCAGCGCCTCAGCGCCTTGGTGCAGCAATTCGCCATCCAGGCCATTGCCGTGGGCAATGGCACCGGCTCCCGCGAAGCGGAGGCCCAGATCCGCGCCGCCGGTCTGGGTCTCCCCATCTGCGTGGTGGATGAAAGTGGCGCCTCCATCTATTCCGCCAGCGCCGTAGCCCGGGAAGAATTCCCCGACCACGATCTCACCGTGCGCGGTGCCGTCTCCATCGGCCGCCGGCTTCAGGATCCCCTCGCCGAATTGGTAAAACTCGATCCCAAATCCATCGGCGTTGGCCAGTACCAGCACGATGTGGATCAGGCAGCCCTGCAGCGCTCCTTAGACGATGCGGTCATGAGCTGCGTCAATCAGGTGGGGGTAGAACTCAATTCCGCCTCCGCCCAGCTCTTGAGCTACGTCAGCGGCCTTGGCCCCAAGCTGGCCCAGGCGGTGGTGAGCTTCCGCCGCGAACAGGGCGGCTTTCGCTCCCGCGCCCAACTGCTGAAAGTCCCACGCCTCGGTGCCAAAGCCTTTGAACAGTGCGCCGGATTTTTACGAGTGGAAGACAGCAAAAATCCCCTCGACGCCTCGGCGGTGCACCCGGAACGCTACGCCCTGGTGGAAGCCATGGCCCAAGACCAGGGCGTGGGCCTGGCCCAGCTCCTGGCCAGCCCCGCCCTGCGCCAGGCCATTGATATTCGCCGCTATACCAATGCCAGCGTGGGCGAACCCACCCTACGCGATATTATGAGCGAACTCGACAAGCCCGGCCGCGACCCCCGTCCCGCCTTTACCACCTTCACCTTTGCCGACGTCCACAGCCTAGACGATCTGGTGCAAGATCAGGTGCTGCCCGGCATCGTCACCAATGTCACCGCCTTTGGCGCCTTCGTCGACCTCGGCGTCCACCAAGATGGCCTGGTGCATATTTCCCAATTATCCGACCGCTTTATTAAAGACCCCAATGACGTGGTCAAAGTACGGCAAACGGTGAAGGTCCGCGTCATGGAAGTTGACCGCGCGCGCAAGCGCATTGCCCTCTCCATGCGCGGGGTGGCGCAGTAGCTTCGATATGAACCGCAGTACGGGCAAAGCCGTTTGCTGGAGCTCCGGAAATCCACGGCCCCTAGGAAAAGAATCGCAGCGCGATTAGGAATCGTCCTCCTTCGACAATGAATCCACCTCCAATTCTTGGCCAATAACGCTATCAATTACCGATATCCAGGCCTCCAAATCTTCCTTGGCCTGATCTGTCTCACCTCTCTCTAGGTGGTACAAGATACTGGTTAAATTGTTTCTCATGCTTGTTGATCGATCCACTAATGCCTTACGTTGGCTAAGCGCCTCATGGCCATGTCTCACCTTGTCCCCAATCGTCCAACCTGACGTGAGGCCCAGAAACCCGCCAACCACAAAGCTTACAACGGTAATAGCTATAAAAAATGAGAAGCTAACTTGTTTACATGTTGGCATGGTCAATGTGCACTCCGATGGAAAGAATAAGCAAAGATGAATGAATTTAGGGTAATGGAGTAGCTAGGCCAAAACAAAGCTTTATTAGCCGTCTTCGTTGTAACGACAACCAAACCCAGGAAAGACATTTCTTTCCTGGGTCATGCCAATAAATTAGAGCCAGTCCCAGACTCATAACATGAATTAGCAAAGCAACTTAGTTATTTATG
>REDX01000176.1 GCA_007695355.1 Planctomycetota bacterium | reverse complement strand
AACACTGCGCCTAACCCTGCGCCTAACCCTGCGCCTAACCCCATTCCAGCCTTGGCCTTCTTGGTGCAAGCCAAGCAAGGGTTAAAGCGCCGGCAAAACTTGATCATGGAACCTTTCTTCACAATCTACCGTCTCAGGCAGTAAGCGCCGATGGCGGATGGTGATCATGCGCTGCTCAGAGTTGCTGGTGCCCCTTGCAACTGCTGGCATTCCTGCTCAGATTCGTTTGACCGCCGGGCTTGATCGGTGACGCAATGGGGAGGGATGATCTATGTCTGTAGCAGCTAAGGAAATGACCATTGCTTCGGTGATTATGGTAGGCTGTATAGGCCTTTTGGCGGTTGCTTTTACCACCCCTACGGGCGGTGGCGGTGATTCCTCGGGCGATTCCCTTGCCCTTGCCACCAGCGAACCCTCAAGTCCCCGATCAGAGCGTCCGGCGGTTCCTCGTTCGGCCCCGCAAACCCCCAGTACCACCGCTCCTGAGCGCCGTGTAAGCAGTCCTGAAACCCGGCCCAGTACGCCACCTACCACCCTCACCCGCGATGATGTTCTGCCGCCCGTCGAAAGGGCAGCGGCGCCCGATCGTGGGCCGGTGCTCCTCGAGCGAGAAGATATCTTGGCTGGTCCCGCTCGCCTAACCTCACCCAGTACCGCGGATAGCCAGCGCCGGGACTCCTGGCTTGGCGATGCCGACGCCCGTGCGGCAGCCTGGGCCCAGGCTGCAGAAGAGGCTGATCAGGGGGGGGTGGCTAGCGCTCGTGACTGGCAGCCCGGCGAGTCCTCCCGGCCTACTGATCGCAGCCCTGAGACCGCTGCCCCGGCGCGCCGTGGTCCTCGCACTCATGTAGTGGTTAGCGGGGAAACGTACCAAAGCATCAGCAGCCAATACTATGGCACCACCCGGCAATGGCAGCGCATCCAGGCTGCCAATAATGCTGATCAGCATGCCCTCATGCCGGGAATGACTTTAATTATTCCCGAGCTTGATGATGAGCCATCCGTGGCGGCGCGGCCCTCTCCCCGCGAGCAAGCCCCAGTTGCTGCCCCAAGTGCGGCGCGCACCTACGTCGTTCAGCGCGGCGATAGTTACTACACCATCGCCCGCGACCAGCTCGGCAATGCTCAGCGCTACCGCGAATTGGCGGAACTGAATGGCATCGATCCCTATGATTTGCAAGTGGGCATGACCATCCGTCTGCCGGCTGCGGCGCAGGAAGCCCGGCCCAGCGTCAGCCCTCGGCCAGGAACTGCGGCAGCTGGAGTGCCCGAAGGCGCGGTGGTGCATGTGGTCCAACGCGGGGAAATTCTTGGCGATATTAGCCAGCATTATTATGGAACCAGCCGCCGTTGGCGCGTCATTGCCGATGCCAATGGAATTACCGATCCGGGCAGCCTCCAGGTGGGCCAGCGTTTAATTATTCCCGATGCTGGTCAGCGCCAAGCAACGGTTCCGGCAGCGCGAAGCAGCGCTAGCACTGGCGGCTCCGGTACTCGCGATGCCGAGCGCCGTGGTGAGGGGGTATGGCATGAGGTGGCTCGCGGCGACACGCTGCAGGCGATTAGCCAACGCTACTTTGGCACCACTACCCGGCATCCGCAAATTGCCGCAGCCAACCCGGGAATTGATCCTAATCGTTTGGTGGTTGGCGCCCGTATCTGGGTGCCCGAAGCCGCTGGCGCCAAGGGTAGCCCACAAACGCCAACGCGCAGCGCTGAAACCCCGGCCCGCGAAACGGCTCCAGCGCCAAGGCCGGAACGGGAATCCCGAGCCAGCGATGGCCCCGACTGGGGCAGCGTGCTGCCCTAAAAATTGCATTTCCCTGATCCGGGTGCTGTGCCGGCAAGGAAAAACCCAGGCCCAAAGGCCTGGGTTTTTCAGCTTAAGCTTTTCGGCCTAGGCATTTCAGCTTGAGCAGGGCTGCGACAGGTGTCCGCTATCGCGCAGGCTGGTCACAATCTCGGCGGTAGCCGTAGAGCGATTCAGAGCATAAATATGAATCCCCGGGGCACCGGCCTCTAAAAGTCGCCGGCAGAGGGCGATGGTGAATTGGATGCCGGCGGCGCGCATGGCAACTGGCTGATCAAGCAGGGGTTCTAGTAGGGCGCTCATCGAATCTGGGATCTTAGCGCCGCAGAAACTGCAGAAGCGTTTAACGGCAGCAAAATCAGTGACGGGGAGTATTCCTGGAATAATCCGCGCATCGGGTCGTTGGGCGCTTGCCCAGCGCTGAAGCTCGAGGTATTCATCTTCGACAAAAACGCATTGGGTGATGGCGGCGCAGGCCCCGGCATCAAATTTATGAAGGAGATGCTTCCAATCGCTAAAGCGATCAGCGGCCTCCGGGTGTCCTTCGGGATAGGCTGCCCCCACCAGGGCAAAGCGACCGTCGGCAGCGACTAATTCCATGAGCTCGCTGGCATAACGGCAGCCACCAGGAGTGGGAGTAAAGCCGCCGCTGCCGCGGGGGGGATCGCCACGCAGGGCGAGAATATTGGCAATTCCGGCCCCGGCATATTCATCGAGTAGGGCTCGGATTTCGTCCTTGGTGGCGCCAACGCAGGTCAGGTGGGCCATTGCCGTGAGCGGTGTCTGTGCCTGAATGTGCTCAATGATTTCACGGGTACGGGCGCGGGTGCTACCGCCGGCCCCGTAAGTTACGGATACGAAATCGGGGCCCAGTCCAGAGAGCTGGTCGATGGTGTCTTCAAGGGTGTGCCAGGCCCGATCGGTCTTCGGAGGGAAGAACTCGAAGGACAGGGTTTGAGGCTGACGGGCGAAAAGGTGATCCAGGCGCATAGTCGCGAGTATGGGGCATCCATCGTTATATCAACATGCAACGATATGAGCGCCTCATGGGCCATTAACTCGCCGCCATTAACTGCAGATCAGCCCTCTGTCAGGACCAGGCACCCTGGATGGGGTGTCTTAGGACGTTATGCCCCTCTCAGCGGGCCTTTCTTGAAAACGTAGGCCGTCTATCACTTGGCCCAATCTACCTTCGCTGGGCTTGGAGCCTTAGAGGGGGGAGGGTGCTTATTCCCCGTCGCTGCCCAGGTTCTCGTCTTCGGTCTCAACGCTTATGCTGGCTGCCTCGGCATCCGTCTCGATCAGCGCTTCTTGGCCGGCTTCGTCCTCATCGATCAGGCCCAATTCACGATCCAGTTGATGGGCGAGGTCGGGGAAATTGCGCCGCAGATCAAAATAACGCCAGATAGAGGCCTGTAGTACGGGCACGGGGGCATCAATCCCGCTGTTGAGATCAGCAAAATCGCGAAGTATGCGCAGGGCTTCTAAGCGCAGGCTGCGCGCCTCATCGCTATCTTCGCTGTCTTCGGCAATGGTGGCTGCCAAAAGGGCCTGAGCTGCCTCAGCGGCAATGACAAAGGCTGGCAATTCCCCGCGATAGCGCTCAGCAATGGCTTGGTAGAGGCGCCGGGCATCACGTAGTTGGCCGGCCTGCTCGAGAATGCTGGCCAGGGTGACTTCACTGGCGGCGCGCAGGTTGCGAATCCCGCTGGCCTCGGCCAAGCTTACAGCCTGACGGGCAAAGCGCTCGGCGGCTTCGAAATGTTCATCCACTTGGCGAGCCTGGGCGAGATCAAGGGCCGCCCGGGCGCGGGCCTCGGGAGTGTGCTCCTCGTTTTCGCTGAGCAGGCGCAAGGCTTCGCCGTCATCTCCGGCTTGGCGCGCCTGATAGAGGGCGGTGGCACTGACCGCATCAGGATTGGCCCGTAGGCGGTAGCCAACAATCACCGACCCCATAATCACGGCCAGAATAAGGGCGACAACAATCAGCCAATTCCGACCGAGCCAGGAAAAAATGGCATCAAGTTTATCGTAGAACGGATCGGAGTAGGAAGAGCTATTGGCGCTGGTGGGATCAACCATGGAAAACCTCTGTGTCGAGGACGTTCTCGACGAAAAACCGTTACCGTAGCCCCTCAAGCCGTCAACGGACCTGCGAGGGTACTGGGGGGGAAGGCTGGCAGTTTGGGGATAGCAGCCGCGTGTCCAGTACTGCCCCTGGCAAGCTGTGGGCCCCCTGGCCAAAAGTCTAGGCGCAGGCTAAGGACTTGGGGGACCTTCGCTTCACAAAGGGGATATTGCGTCGGCCGGCAAGGGGAAAAAACACGCCCGCGGGTATTTAGCAGATCTGGAAAAGCGAGCGAATTTGCATAATATCGAGGACCGTCAGCAGTCTCTGCGATGGATTGCGAAGAAAGACGCCGCTCTTGGTAACTGGCAGGTAGAGATCGCGCAAATGCAGCATTTCCGCGAAAACCGTCGATTGGATGAGCTTGCAGTGACTCATATCCAGAATGAGGCGCTGGTAGGGGCCGGGATAGCGCTGAAATACCAAAGGGCCCCATTTGCCCGTGCCACAGGTTTCAATGAATTCCTGGTCAAGGGTAAGCACGAGGTCTTCCTCTTCCTGGTGGACGAGGAAGCCCAGTTTGTCTCGCATCCATTCGGTTTCCCGGGCCATTCGAGAACGATATGCAATGCTAAGGCGCTGCAACGGCAAAAAGTGAGTTTTGGCCTAGACTGTGGGGCATTATCGACGTTCTCTAAACGTCTATGCGGGCTGATCTGGATCGCTGTGGTGAGAGCTGTGGATGCTATCGCAGGGGTTGCCACGGCGATCAAGACTCTCCCTGCCCAGGGGGTGCAGCGGGGGTAGGCCATCGGGGCCAGACCAGCCCAGATCCTGACAGGCTTGCTCTACCCGCTTGCTGCGTTTAAGCCAGGAGTCGAACCAGCGGGCCTGTTCGATGACCGGTAGATCGCCGGGTAGATCTTGTTCAAGGGCTTCTTGGCGCATGACATAGGCGCAGATGGCCACCGAGACGGAGAGATTTAAAGACTGGGAAAATCCGGTCATGGGGATGAGAAAGCGGCCGTCGGCGCCAGCGATAGCGGCCTCGCTTAGGCCGTGCCCCTCATTGCCGAAGACCAGGGCCAGGGGGTGCTCTGCCAGCTGGGACTGCAGGGCGCCCGGGCCGACGGCGGCATCGTTGGCGAGATCGCTGGCGAGAATGCGAAATCCGTCCTCGCGCAGTTGGGCATAGGCCTCATCAATGTGGTCGTGCACCCGCAGATCAAGATTGAGATGGGCGCCCTGCGATACCCGACGATTGACCTGGAAGTGATTGCGCTCGGTGATCACATGCAGGCGGTGAATGCCGAGACAATCGCAGGTGCGGACGATCGCCGTGGCATTTTGCGGATCGTAGCATTCCTCAATGACCATGCTCAAGCGGCCCGAGCGACGGGCCAAGACCTGGCGAAAGCGCATGACCCGTTGGCTGGAGAGAAGATGCTCAGCAGGATGTAAGGGAATCAGGCTGGGCAGTTCTCGGCTGAGGGGGCGATTCACTGCGTCGTGCATGACACTTCAATCCGATCATCGATCAGGCGTATGGGGATGCGGCTTAGGGCATCACCAGCGCAGGGGCCGTCAAAGCAAAAGCCATCTTCGGCGCGAAAGCGCGCGCCGTGGAGAGAACACAAGAGAATGCCGGGTTCGACAAGGCAATCGCCATCGCCATAATCCAGGCCAACGCCGATATGCGGGCAGCTATTGCGATAGGCATGGAGGCCTTCGTGGCTCACCACAATGACCTCACCAAGTTTCTCATCCACCGCCATAATCTGTTGGCCAGGGCCAGGGACGAGGGAGGTCAAGGGGCGCCAGTGTTCTGCCATGGGCAAGAATGTAGGGCCAATGCGGTAGCCTCAAGGGGCCGCGCCTTGCTGTAGCTGTTTGCCGGGTTGATCCTTGGTCATGGGATGCTGGACATAGCATGCCTAGTAAGATGGCCGAAGGAGCAAAGATGACCCGCCAGTGGATCGTTGGCATTACCCATGAAGCAAAGGATCTGGGGCGGTTTTTCGCTCCTGAAGATTTGGCGCAATTACACGCAGCCGCCACGGTTCGGGTACTGGGGAAGTGCAAGGAATCTAGCTTTCGATCGCAGTTGGCGGAGCTGGATGTGCTTCTTGGGTCATGGGGCATGCCGCGCTTAGATGCCGACTTTTTGGCCGCGGCGCCCCGTTTGCAGGCGGTCTGCTATGCGGCCGGCACGGTAAAGGGCTTTGTTACCGATGAAAGCTATGCCCGTGGTATTCAGATAACGACGGCCATGCACGCCAATGCGATTCCCGTGGCCGAGGTGACCGTCGCCCTGATTATCCTTGCCAATAAGAACTGGTTTACCTGTCAGGATCGTATCCGCCGCGAAGGTGTTGAGGGCCGCAATGCCTGTTTCCAGGATCACCATCGGGGGAACTACGGCGCCACCGTCGGCCTTGTCGGCTTTGGCGCCATTGGCCGCGAGGTCTGCGCCCGGCTTCAGCACTATCACCTTCAGGTCTTGGTGGCAGATCCCTATGCCCAGGCTGAGGTGGTTGCTGCCGCTGGCGCCCGCTTGGTGAGTCTTGAAGCATTGGCCGCCAGCAGCGATGTGGTATCCCTGCATGCGCCCAATATCCCGCAGACGCGACATATGATGAATCGAGACGTTTTTGCCCGTATGCGCGATGGGGCGACGTTTATTAATACCGCACGCGGTGCCCTGGTGGATGAGGATGCCCTCTTGGCGGAGTTGCAGAGTGGCCGCATTCAGGCCATGCTTGATGTTACTGATCCAGAACCGGTGCCCGCCGGGCACCCCTTTTATAGCCTGCCTAACTGCTGGCTTACGCCCCACCGTGCAGGCTCATCGGCGGATGAGATTCGGCGCATGGGGCACTATGCCATTGCCGAGGTGCTGCGCCTTATTCGCGGCGAGGCCCTGCTCTATCCGGTGAACCAGGATATGCTCGCGACTATGGCCTGAGCGGCCTGAGCCTCAGGCACCCCGGCGCAAGTGCTCCAGTTCCTCATCAGTACTGACGCTGGGCCGACGGCGGCCAGCCAGGCCATACCAATAATCGGCATTGGCGAGATCGCCTTCCATGCGATGGAGAATGGCATGCAGCCAGCAGGCGGCCGGGCTGCGCTCGGGCATCACTAATTGGTGGGCCCCATCCCAATCCCCGGCGGCGGTGAGGTCGATGGCTTCGATTAAGCGCTGGCGTTCCACGGTGGCCTCCTCGCTGTCCCTTGCAGTATATGCACAAAAAACCCTGGTGCCCGAAGGCACCAGGGTTTTAATTCATCGTGATTTCAGGGAAATCAGGGCAGAATAGCGACGAACTCAATCCCAATCGTGATTACATCATCAGCGCCATCGGCATCAGGGATGAAGTAGCCGAACTCGAAGTTGACTTCAAAGTTTTCGTTGCTGGTGGGGTTGGTCAACCAAGCCAGCTGTACGAGAAGGTCAGTGTCTTCATCGTCGTCATGCATGCTGACGGCCAAAGTAGCACTGGAGGGGAATGGGGTGGCCAGGGTGTAGTTGACGTAGCCCATGGCGGCAATGTTGTCAGTGCCAGACAGGTCCACATAATGGAAGTCGAAGCCAAAAATGAAGTCGTCAACCAGTGCGTCTAGTTCAGCGAAAAGGTTGAAGCCAACGATGGCATCTGCTTGATAGGGCTTATCGAAGCTGATGGAGGCCCCAACGGTTCCGAAAGCGTCGTTGCTGTAGCCAAAGGAAGCGGCATAGGCAAGTTCAGTCGGGCGGCGGCTCTCAGTCCAGATGTCATTGACGATATGGAGAGCGGCCTCAAAGCTGCTCGAATCGTCAATGGGCATGCTGTAACCAAGGGCAAGTCCCCAGGAGTTGTTGCCTTCAAGGTTAGCGGTCAAGCTATCGTTGATGGTGAGGGGCTGGTAGCCAATCCAATTTGCATACTTGCCAATGGTGAGGCTTACGTTGTCAGCAAAGGCCCAGGTGATGTAAGCTTCATCAAGGTACTTGATGTCGGCAGAGCTTAAGCCTTCGGCTTCGGCTTCGGCAAGGTCCTCAGAGTCAAAGCCGTAGTCCATGAGACTTTGGCGGCCGGACTCAATCAAGATGAAGGCTTGGACGTCCTCACCTACGCGGTAGCCAAGGCTGATAACGGCTTCGCCGTAAAAGCCCAGTTGGCTGGCATCGCCGTCAACGAACTCAAGTTTGAAGCCGGCGGAAACTTCTGCGCCGATGGACAGGGTGCCATCAGCGAGTTCGATGGCGGAAACGGGAGCCGCGATAGCGGCGAAGAGTCCCAGAGCGGGAACGAGTTTGGTCAGGCGCACAGCCTTTCCTCCTTTTGGTTGCGGGGTGCGGGCTTTGCATTTGGTCCCCCCCACACAGGGAGCCTTTGCTAGACCCATTTCGCTGCGAAAGCGGAGACAATGACCAGCCTACGAGGACTGTCAAGAGGGTATTAATCCCAGATGAGGGATTGATGAAGGGCGGAAGAAAAAAAGCTTGACGACCAAAAGCCCGCGAAAAAGGCCGGTGGTCGTCAGTAGGGAAGTCTTTCTTGGCCAAGCCACGGGAATCGCTGACGAGCTACACAGGCGTGCAGCAGGCCAGGGTGATGGCATTGGCGCGGCTATCAACTTGAAAAAGAACGGTTTAGCAGGTTTCAAGGAACGCAGCATGGCTGCTACAGTTCTTTTGGTAATGCCTTCTTGGGCGGAGTGTGTCAGCGCTTTGTCGCTCTGCAATGCTGCTTTGGGATACAGGCTTTGGGGGCAATGGTACAGGTTTCTTTTTGTTGCTTCGTGCATCGTTGCTTTATGCATCGCATGTTTCTTGCACCTTCGATGCGCCTCGGCTGCGGTGCTTGGCTAGCGGGGACGTTTGCTTTGAAGTTGCCCATCGTAGTAGACATGCCATTCATCGCTAACCACCCAGCGGCGCAGATCGGCGGGGATGCGAAAATCGGCGGGATAGATGACTTCGACATTGAGTTCCCGAGAGCCCCAGCCACCGCGTGGGTCAATGGCGCTAAAGCGGGTCATAAAGCGCACGTCGATCACTGGCTGCAGGCCGAGGCGGCGGGCCCGGCGGGAGGCGCCGCAGGCATCGTCGACGACGCGGAAGGATTCGGGGAAATTGGGGAAGCTTTGTTCCATATAGCCGGGCACCCGGATAAAGGTGGCGCCGGGGGGGAACTGGGCCCAGTCGGTGGCCAGGCCATAGCGGTGGTTGGCGACCCGGCGCTGTCGGCCGCCGGGGTGCCAGGCGACAATGCCATCGGCCCATTGCGGATGGGTTTGGGCGTGGTCATAGGGAGTGTAGGCGGTGACCCGGGCGCGAATGGTGACTACCCGCAGCTCGATCGGCTGCCCGGCGGGCACCGGGGGATGATCGCTGGGGGCGCGCTCGGCGGCCATGCGGGTGGGGGCCCAGCGCAGGGGGGCGGCGGGGTTTGGCTGGAGCTGGGGGCGATGGCGGCTGCTTTCATCTCCCTCTGACTCGACAACCAGGGCGGCGGCGGGATTGGGGCTGGGCCTTGGCGCTGGTGCTGCGAGGGTCGCCGGAAGCTCGGCCACCAGGGCGGAAGCCGGCGTTGGAGCTTCGCTGAGGAGGCGAGAGAGCTGGGCTGGGCTCTGCGCCTCTTCGCCCAGCCAAGAGCCGAGGCCAATGGCCAGCATGCCGACGGCACCGGCCAAGGGCAGGCTGGCAACAAACTGCCACTCCCGGGTACTCAGGCCCTGCCGCTCGCCGAGGGGGCGAATGGCCGGCAGGGCTTGGGAATTGTCATTGGCGTAGGACATGGACGCGATCCTCGGCCATACGAATTGAAGGCCCGGGTAATCCAGAGCCTTCACGATGGCGGTATATCCGAGTGAGCTTAGGGAAAAACCGCCCAGATCCAGAACTTCCCAACAAGCGGGGCAAAACCCGCTTGCTCTTTATAACTACCTGTCGCTATAGCGCTTATGCGGGAGATTCGCAGCTGGGACAGAGCCGCGCCAGGGGGCAGCCCGAACAGCGCGGCTGGCGGGCGAGGCAGGTGTAGCGGCCGTGCAGCAGCAGGTAATGGTGGGCCTGCTGGCGATGGGCCGGGGGCGTGCGCGCCAGCAAGACGTTTTCGGTGTCCTCTACCTTGGTGGTGGCGCAGATGCCCAGGCGATTGGCGACGCGGTGCACGTGGGTGTCGACGGCGATGGTGGGCTGACCGAAGGCGATATTGAGTACCACATTGGCGGTTTTGCGGCCAACCCCAGGCAGGGCTTCGAGCTCGGCGCGATTATCCGGGACGCTGCCCCCATGCCGCTCGATGAGTTGGCGGCAGAGGCCGATAACATGCTTGGCTTTGGCGCGGTAGAGGCCGATGTGGCGCAGATAGGGGATGAGTCCTTCTTCGCCCAGGGCAAGCATCTCGGCCGGCCCTGGAGCCCGCTTGAAGAGGGGGGCGGTGGCCTGATTCACCGCCTTATCGGTGGTTTGCGCCGAGAGCACCACCGCCACCAGTAGCTCGAAGGTAGTGCTGAAGTGGAGATCGGACTCGGGGCGAATGTGCTTGGCGAGGAGGCGGTAGAGGGCTTGCACCTGGCGCGGGGTGGCAGCGCCCCAGCTCACCGGCAGCGGCGTTGGGGGCTTCGCTGCCTTGGCCTTAACCGCCATCGCCGGTGGCCCCGCGGCGAATGGCAATGGAGCGGCGGTGGGCCTCAAGCCCCTCGGCGGCGGCCAGGGTTTCGCCGGCCTGGGCGCAGGCTTGGAAATCTTCAGCGCTGAAATTAATAATGCTGGAGCGGCGAAGGAAGGTATCGGCGCCAATGCCGGACCACATCCGGGCGGTGCCCCCGGTGGGCAGGGTGTGGCTGGGGCCGGCGACATAGTCGCCGATCGGCTCGGGCGACCAGGGGCCGACGAAAATCGCCCCGGCGTGGCGCAGCTCAGGCAGCCAGTCCTGGGGATTGGCCACCAGCAGTTCAAGGTGTTCGGCGGCCATGCGGTTGGCAATATTCACCGCCTCGGCGCGGTTTTGGCAGACCACGATCCAGCCCATATCGGCCACTGAGCGCTCGGCGGTGTGGCGCCGCTCCTCGGGGAGGGCAGCGAGTTGGCGCATAACCTCGGCATGAATGGCATCGGCCACCTCATCGCCGAGGGCGACGAGGGCGGGCACGGCGACGGCATCGTGTTCGGCTTGGGAGAGGAGATCTGCGGCTGCCCAGGCTGGATCGACGCTGCCATCGGCGATAACCAGGACTTCCGAGGGGCCAGCGAGCATATCGATATCCACCCGGCCAAAGACCGCCCGCTTAGCCAGGGTGACAAAGAGATTGCCGGGGCCGACGATTTTATCGACGGCGCGGATACTGCTGGTGCCGTGGGCGGCGGCGGCGATGGCCTGGACCCCGCCAATGCCCCAGACCTCGTCGCAGTCCACCAGGTGGGCGGCACCCAGCACCGCCGGGTGGATACTGCCATCGGCGCGGGCAGGGGTAAAGAGGGCCAATTCACGCACTCCGGCCACCCGCGCCGGCATCAGATTCATGAGCACCGAGGAGCACAGCGGCAGTTTGCCGCCGGCGCCGCCGGGGACATAGCCGCAGACACGGTCTAAGGGTAGCCAGCGCACCCCCAAAGGTTCATCCAAGGCGGTGCCAAAACTTTGCGGCAGGAGGCGGCGCTGGTAGGCGCGAATGCGCTCGGCTGCCTGTTCAAGGGCGATTTGCAGGGGTGATTCCAGGCTTTCAAAAGCGGCGCGGCAGTCAGCGGCGCCAAAGCGCAGCTGGGCCACCGGGAGTTCAATGCCGTCGAAGAGGCGATTAAAGCGTTCGATGGCGGTATCGCCCTGTGCTTCAACGCTGTCGAGAATGTGCTGCACCGCCCCTTCGATGCTGAAGGGCTGGCCCAGGCGCTGCTGATAGAAGGCGCGGGCCCGATCCTGGGCCTGATCGACGAGATGGGCAAAGCGGCTCCAGGCCGAGCCGAGGAGTTGATTGATCGCGGGTTCTGAGGAGGCAAAGCGTCGCATGGTGGGATTTTCAATTGGGAGCAGTGGTAATGCGGTCGGTACGGCGGCGGAATTCCCGGGTCCCGGGATGGGGCTCGGCGAAGATCATGCGCCCCTGGGCGGTGTGGTGCAGGCGCTTGACTAGGGCCTGAATTTCTTGGCCGATGTGCTGCTCGCAGTCGCTGACAATCACCAGGGAACCATCGCGATGGTGGCCAACACCTTGGCCCTTATGTTCTCCGGCCCGTTCGATGCGCACTTTAATCGAATCCCCGGGCTGCACCCCTGCACTCAGTACTTCCGCCAGGATGGCGAGGTCGACGACGCCAATATTTTCGGTCTTGGCCCGAGCAATGGTGCTGGGATCGGCGCTGCAGAGGCGGGACCCCTCAAGGCGGGCTAATTCTAAGGCCACCATGCCCCCGGTGGTGCCGCGGGGCAATTCGGTGCTCTCGATTTGCAGGATGGGGTTGCCGAGGTCTTTAATTTGCGCGAGGGAGCTTAGGGCGCGCTGGCCGCGGGCGACTTCCGCTTCGTCTTCACTGGCCACCAGATCTTGGCAGCGCTTAACGGTTTGCTCGTGAACCAGCAGCCGATGCCCAAACAAACCGGCCTGGGCGAGAAAAGGCAGCCGCGAATCGGCCAGGGCGCTGAGTTCTAGCACCACCGATCCCTCTTCCGGGCTTTGCGAGCGGAATTCGACAAAGGGCACAATAATGCGGAAGCGATCGGCGTGGTGCAGCACCGTGACGATGGCCAGATAAGTGGTAATGAGAATAATCGGAATATCGATATTATCGCGGATCGCCGGGTTCTGGATCGCCAGATCCAGGGCGTTTAGGATCATCGTGCTTAATAAAAGACCGCCAAAGAGGCCCACCGTCACCGTCATCACGGCGCGGGCAAAGCGCTTGCGAAAGGCCTGTTCGATGGCGATGAGGGTTACCGCCACGGCAAAGCCAATGGCCCCCGCCAGCCACACCGGAAAGCCGGTATCCTCGAAATAATTGCGGCCATAGGCCCCGGCACTGGCGGTGCAGAGGACGACAAAACAGACGCGGATGACCAGCGTTAGCACGGGGCGACATCCTCTGCGCTGGGGGCGCAGTCCTGAGGCGGGGGGGCGCTAACGGCAGCAACGACGTGACTCACGCCGCCAAAGCAGCTGTGCCAGCGCAGATTGCCAAAGCCCCCCTGGGTAAGCAAGTGATCGGCCTCCGTCACGCTTAGGAAGCCCTGAATGGAACGGTGAAGATAGGCGTAGGCTGCCCCATTACCAGCGAAGAGGGCGCCCATAACCGGGGCAACGGCGCTAAACAGACGATGAAAGAGGCGGGTCCACAGACGTTCAGGGCGGAAAAACTCAAGAATGATAAGGGTCCCCCCCGGTTTCAGTACCCGGCGCAGTTCGCCCAGGGCGGCGGCTGGGTCATCAAAGTTACGCCAACCATAGGCGATCATCGCCGCATCGAAGACGCCATCGGCATAAGGCAGGCTTAGGGCATCGGCGGCGGTGGCGCTAAATGGCCCCGAGCGTTCTCGGCGAGAGCTGCCAGCGCTGAGCATGGGCACGCAAAAATCGGCCCCGTGCACCCGCTGCGCCAGCCCAGCCTGCAGGGCCTCGGCACCCAAATCACCGGTGCCAGTTGCCAGATCGAGAACCACCCCCGCTGGCTGTGGCAAAAAGCTTAAGGCCTTGCGCCGCCACGCCACATCCCGCTTAGCCGAAAGCAAGCGGTTAACCAGATCGTAACGGTGAGCGATACGCCCGAACATGTCTTGGACTGCCTGTGACATGGTGATGGTGTCGGCCTTGCCGCAGCCGGCGCAAGGGGCGGTGTGTTGACCTGGCCCGGTGCTGCCAGAAAGCTACCAGCAGCAAGACGCGGCTAACGTAACCGGCCTAGGCCGAAACCTGAAGCGAGGAGTACCATGAGCGAACATTTCAGCATCCTCATCCACAAGGAGTATTTTAAATTCTCCTGCGCCCACTTTCTCATCTTCCCCGATGGCAGTAAGGAGCGCCTGCACGGGCACAATTACCAAGTTGGCTGTGAGATCGGCGGCGAATTATCCGATCGTGGTTTGGTCATCGATTTCAAGCTGGTCAAACCGGTAGTCCGCGAGCTCTGCGACGAGCTTGACGAGCACTGGCTGATTCCCGGCGAGCACCAGGAATTGACCTACCGCCATCGCGATGATGGGCACACCGAAGTGGTTTACCGCGACTGCCACTACCTCGCGCCCACCGAGGAGGTGATCGTCATGCCGATTAATAATACCTCGGCAGAAAACCTGGCCGGCTGGTTTGGCCGCACCCTAGTTGGCCGCCTGCGTGATCGCTTTGGCCGGGTGAGCGTGCGCTCCTTGCGCTTTACCGTATCCGAGACCAGTGGCCAGCATGGCGTATATGCCTACGCCGATGACTAGCCCCACTGGCGCTAGCCCGCGCATTATTACCGTCTTTGCCTCCTCCAGCCCACGCACCCCGGCTGCCTACTGCGCGGCAGCGGCAGAGCTTGGGCGGGGCATTGCCGAGGCCGGTTGGATCCTGCGCAATGGCGCCGGCGCCGATGGCGGCATGGGGGCGATGACCGATGCCGCCCTGGCCGCCGGCGGGGTGGTGCAGGGGGTCAATCTGCAGGCCTTTGTCGACCAGGGCTTCCTGCACAGCGGTCTCGACGGCGTGCGCATTGTCCCCACCATGCGCGAGCGCAAACGCCTGCTCGGTGAAGAGGCTGACGCCTTTGTTGCCCTGCCCGGCGGGCCGGGAACCTGGGAAGAATTATGGGAAGTGGTGGTAGAACGGCAAATTGGCAGCCATGCCGCCCCGCTCATCCTCTGTAATGTCGACGGCTTTTACGACGGCTTTATCACCACCCTGCAGCGCGCCGCCGCCGACGGCCTCCTTTACGGCCCCGCCGAGGATCTCCTTCACTGCTGTCCAAGTTCTGCCGGCTGCCTGGCCCACCTGAAATCGCTGTGGCAATAGCTGCCGCGTTGAAGCCAGCGAAAGACGATAGAGCACTAGGACCAATCATGTTCACTGAGTGAGCGGTTTGATTGGTGGCGCTATTAAAGGAGGGCAAGCATACATGCAGCTGTTTGCGGGGCTGATAGATCTGCGCTGCAATCGCGCGATCTGCCTTAAGTGAACAATATTGGTGCTAGGACTCAGGGCTGCGGTGCTCATCAATCCAGCGCTTGAGGCCAGCCACGCTGCGTACACCGACGTGGTGATCAACCAGTTCGCCATCGCGGAAAAGCAGCATGGCGGGAATCATGCGCACCTGGTAATGCTGGGCGATGGCAGGATCGGCGTCGATATCGATTTTAATCACCCGAACCTCCGGCCTGGCTGCGGAGAGGGCGGTAATCTCTGGGTCAAGGCGCCGGCAGGCACCGCACCATTCCGCGCCCATGCTTACCAAGGTAAAGCCGGTGGCCTGGAGGTGCTCGCTTAAGGCCGAGGGGGTGGGCTGACTCGCATCCATTTTGGGCGTAATCCAGCGCGCCCCCAGCCATAGGGCAACAGCGATAAGGGGGATCCAAAGCATCCAATTCCAGCGTCGCTGGCCGGGCTGGGGAACTTGCGCTTCGGATTCGGGGGGGATCGAGGTAGTCATATAATCCTTACGTTGTTTTCGCTGCGGGGTTAGGATCCGTCTGTTCGCTTAACGAGCGGAAAAGCTCCCTCATCCGCTTAAGCGGCGGATGAGGGAGCTGATTGATCTTCCGAGGTGATCACAGCGATCAATCGCTTCGTGATCGGGCTCGATGGATCCCAGATCGCAGAGTATATCCAGTTGTCCTTGGACTTCGTTGCAGGATGCCCGTGCTATGCGCAGGTAGCGGGCAAATTGCACATCGTTTCCGGCAGAACATCCTTCGCAGATGTTACTAATGACTGATATGGCAGCCCGTCGTATCTGACTATGCAGATCGCCACATCCTTTGTTTTCTTCGGTAATGGTAACGACCTCCCGCAGGACTTGTCGTGCTAGGTGGTAGATGCGAAGCTGGTGGAATCGTGCCATGGTTGAGGCTCCTTTCGGAGCTCGGCGGACCGCCCACGCGCAGCTGTCAAGGCCGCGCAGCGCCGAGCACCGCGAGGGCAGCCTTTACAGCGAGCATGGGTGGTACGCTGGGCGTAGACAGGAGCCGTCCCGTAGGCGTTGTGCGCGAGGGAGTCGCCCCAAGCCTCGCCCACGCATTAAGCCGCGCTAAAGCGATTGCCTCGATTGCCTCGATTGCCTCGATTGCCGCCATCCGCCCCCGACGCGCAATCGCCGCAATAGCTCAATCGTGACAATCGCCCAATCGCTCCGTCTTGCGTGTTCACCACGACGGTCACCCGCACCAAGCCTCGCCAAAGCGATTGCCTCGATTGCCACCATCCGCTCCTACGCTCATTCGTCTAAGCGCTCCGTTGCGCCTGTTAACCGCGACGATCTCCCTTAGAAAAGAACCATATTGGGGTTAGGATCCGAGGGCGGCAACGGCCATAAGCCAGAGTAGCAGAGTAAAGGGCGCAAAGAGGGTGGTGGTGACGACGATCGCCGCCAGCAGGCGCTCGTCGCCGCCCAGCTGCCGGGCCATCGGCACCGCGCTCACCGCCGTTGGCGATCCCAGGAGGACGACCAGGGCCAGGGTGGTGGCGAGATCCAGTTCCCACCACCAGCACAACCCCCAGCCGAGGGCCGGGGCCAATAGCAGCTTCACCGCCGAAATGGCACAGAGACGGCGCAGGCCGGAAATCATTAAACGCAGATCCAGCGTTGCCCCGGCGAGAAGCAGGGCGAGGGGAATGCTGGCATCGCCAAGGAAGGTTATCGCCGCCCCCGGCGGGCTTTCTGCCAGACGCGAGCCGATGGTGGCGGCAATCGCAACTCCCAGGGCGGAGGCGATAATAATCGGATTGCGCAGGACTTCAGCCAGGCAGCGGGTCATCGATGCGGCGCTTACCCCCCGCCCGGGAATGAGAAAGGCCAGCACTGCCAGGGCATTGGTAAAGGGCACCATCACCGCCATAATCAATAAATAGCGGGCGCTTAAATCAGCGCTCTCGGGCCCGCCTTGGGTGGCCAATAGGGCGATCACCGGCAGGCCGACAAAGGCACCATTCATACGAAAGGCGCCATTGATAATTGCCCCGCGCTGGGCCGGGGCTTGATCTCTGGTGGCTACAAGCATCAGTCCGGCCACAGCGACGCAGGCGAAAACACCCATCATCGAGGCAGAAACGATGCTCCCGGCGGGGGGTAAATCCCGGCCTAGGCGATCGATTAAGAGGGCCGGCAGGCAGACCCAGTAAAGCAGGCGGGTGAGTTCCTGGATCCCCACCTCGCCAAGCATGCCCTTCCAGGCGACTAGGCGGCCAACGGCAATGACTAAAAAGACCGGGGCGATGGCCCCCAGCATGGCCAGAAAGTGTGTCGTTTCCCCATCCATGGGCGCAGGGTGAAGGCCCATCGGCATGGCGCAAGGGCATTGCTGGCGATGCCGCCCTGCCTGCCATGGCCTTTTTCATCGGCGAAGACATCTCTTGGCAAAGAAAGGGCAGCAGCCGCATCCTCGCCCTGAGAGTGCTGCGTGGATGTCACGCAGGGCCACTCAAAGCTCGTCAGAAAGAAAAATGAAGCCTAATTTACAGAGTCATATTGAGGCAAAATATCCACTGGTTGGTTCACGGTGACCTTGCCGAGTGCAACTCGGCGATCCCAGGGACGAGCTTTGAGTCGCCCTGGGATGTCACGCCGGTTGCCCGTTCTCATTGCCGTCCCAGGCCCTAGGCTTAAGCCATGCCCCTTGATCACGCCACCATAAATGATGTCGCCTGCGCCCGCTGCGGCGACCCCTTTGCCCACCTTGGTCTCCAGGAAAGCGCCAGCGGCTGGGAGCTGCGCACCCTCCTACGCGGCGCCGTAACGGTGACCGCGCATTGGCCCAGTGGCGCTTCTATGTCCCTGGCCTGTGCCCACGACTGCGGTCTATGGTGGGGCGCCCTGGGCGATTTGCGTCCCGAAGGCGCTTACCTCCTGAAAGTAAACTGGGGCGATGGTAGTCAAAGCGAAGTGGCCGATCCCTTCGCCTTCTGGCCGCAATTGGCGGATTTCGACCTCGAACGCTTTCATGCCGGCCAGCACCACCACCTTGAACAGTTTATGGGCTCGCGGCAGGCGGTGGTCGATGGCTGCCCCGGGGTACGCTTTGCGGTATGGGCGCCGCAGGCGCGGCGGGTTTGCGTGATGGGTGATTGGAATGGCTTTGATGGCCGTTACCACCCCATGCGCTGTCGTCACCCCTATGGGGTTTGGGAAATCTTTATTCCCGGCATTGGCGCCGGTGAGCGTTATAAATACGAAATCCTCGGCGCCGATGGCCGGGTAGAGGCCAAGGCCGATCCCTTCGCCCGGGAATGCGAAATTCCCCCCGCCACCGCCAGCATTATTCCCGCCGATGAGCCCTACCAATGGCAGGACGATGCCTGGATGCAGCGGCGCGCCGCCAACGATTGGCAGCATCGGCCGATGGCCATTTACGAGGTGCATCCCGGTTCTTGGCAGCGCGGCGAAGAAAACCGGCACCTCAGCTGGGAGGAATTGGCCCAGCGCTTGGTTGAGCATTGCCAAGCCTGTCATTTTACCCATGTCGAATTCCTCCCCCTCAGCGCCCATCCCTATGAAGGATCCTGGGGCTATCAGGTGTCTGGCTATTACGCCCCCAACTCGCGGCATGGTTCACCGGCCCAGCTCAAGTATCTCATCGACCGTCTGCATGCCGCTGGCATTGGCGTGATTGTCGACTTTGTCCCCGCCCACTTCCCCAAGGACGGCTTTGCCCTGGGCCGCTTCGACGGCAGCCCCTGCTTTGAATACGCCGATCCCCGCGAGGGTGAGCACCGCGAGTGGGGCACCCTCATCTTCAATTATAAGCGCAATGAAGTGCGGAATTTCCTCTTGGGCTCAGCGCTTTTCTGGCTGCGCGAATTCCACGTCGACGGCCTGCGGGTGGATGCGGTGAGCGCCATGCTTTACCGCAATTACGATCGCCGCGAAGGGGAATGGATCCCCAATGTCGAGGGCGGCAATGCGAATCTGGAAGCGGTGAGCTTCCTGCAAGAACTCAATGGCACCGTGCATCACCTCTTTGCCGGGGTGGTTATGTGCGCCGAGGAAAGCACCGCCTGGCAGGGCACCACCGCGCCCACCGAATGGCAGGGCCTGGGCTTTGATCTTAAGTGGAATATGGGCTGGATGCACGATACCCTGCGCTACCTCGCCGAAGATCCGCTCATGCGCGCCGGGGTTCACGATCGGATTACCTTCCACCAATGGTATGCCTACGACGAGCGCTGGATCCTGCCCCTGTCCCACGATGAAGTGGTGCACGGTAAGGGCTCGCTTTTGGATAAAATGCGCGGCGACTACGGACAGCGTTTGGCCAGCCTGCGCCTGCTCTATGGCTATCAGGTTGGCGTGCCAGGCCGCAAACTCTTATTCCAGGGCGCCGAAATTGGCCAGGGCCGAGAATGGGCCTGGGCCCGCTCCCTCGACTGGCACGAAGGTGAATACCCCGAACGCGCTGCCCTCTGCCGTTGGCTGGGCGAAGCCCTGGCCCTCTACGCCGCCGAGCCCGCCCTTCACGCCGCCGACGATAGCCGCGAAGGCTTTCAATGGGTGGACTGCGAAAACGCCCGCGAGTCCATCCTCGCCTTTATGCGCAAGGCCCCCGGCCAGCGCGATGTCTTGGTGGTCTGCAATTTCACCCCCGTCGCCCGCCACGCCTACCCCCTGGGCGCATCTCGGGCCGGGGCCTGGGAAGTCCTCCTCAATTCCGACGACCAGCGCTTTGGCGGCTCCGGCCAGGGTGCGAGTATGATGGTAGTCGCCTCCACCGACGAGCGCCTGGGTAGCTGGCCAGCCACCCTGCGCCTCCCCCTGGCCCCGCTCTCAGTAACCTTCCTCGCCAGCCCCGAGTAGACGGATACCTAGGCCCTGGCGGATTGGTCCAGCGAGCAGTCGCAAAGGAGGGTGAGAATGGGGCGGTCAATCGTGATTCGGACAGCCATACTATTTGCACTCACATGCATGTTTGGGTGCTCCTCAAGAAGCGGTGTGTCCGTCGGCGAATGGGATGACCATTTTAAGAGTTCAGTGGTCTACGGCCCCAGCCTTAGTAGTGAGTCGATCATCTTGGAAAACGGAAAAGAATATTACGAAATGTTTCCTGGCTACAGGATCGAGCTCCCCAAGCAAGATGTCTTAATCATGCGTGTTTCAAGTCGTGGTGCCCCTGTTCCCTTGGTTTTATTGGATTTCAATACGGGTGAGGTAACTACGCATAATAGAAGCGGGGAGTTTACTGGCCCACAAACAGTCTCGCTGAACGACACTGATGCTTTAATGATGAAAGGCCTTATAACAACGGATTTCCTCTCAAAGATTCCTTTGAGGAATGAAAGGTTTACTCGGGGAGGAAAAGTTGTTCATGTTTTCGCCCGCTTGGATGATGGTATTTTTGAGATCTATCATGAACTGCCCGATCAGGAGGAAATGCTTACTTTAATTGCCCAGTACTATCGGCTGCTGCATCTAGTGAATATCCAGACAGCAAATTAAAAGACAATAACAAAGCCTAGGAACACGCATGTAATGCAGGCGGCGGTGCGGCGCCCATGGATGCTTGCTAGAATACCGATTTGACCCACGGGCGCCGGAGGGCGCGGGCGAGGCCGGAGTGGCGCTGGATGTGGGTGGTGATGGCCTGCTGTAAGCTGGGTAGGCTGGCGTGGAGCATGAGGCGTGCTTGGGCGCGGGTGGCGGCGGTGTAGAGCAGTTCTCGGGTCCAGAGGGGGTGTTGGGGCTGGTCGTCGCCGGGGCCAATGAGGTCTACCTCGCTGGCCTGGCTGCCCTGGGCCTTATGCACGGTCATCACCAAGCCGCTTTCCCAGGCGGCAATGCGGTGCAGGGCTTCGCGGCGCTGGCCGCCCTGTTCATCGCGCAGAACCAGCTGCCAGCGGCTGTGCTCATCGGGCCAGAGAATGCCGAGATCGCCATTACGCAGATGGACATCGCCTTGGTTGCGGGTGATGAGAATGGGGCGCCCGGGGTAATGGCCTTGCTCATCGCGCCAGGGGATGAGGCCCCGATGGGCCGCCCGATCTTCCAGGAGCTGAGCCAAGGAGCGGGAGCCGAGGGGGCCCTGGCGCAGGCAGCTCACCACCAGCCAGTGGGCGAGAAAGCTCTCCAGGGCGGGCCCCGGATCCTCGGCCTGAGTGAGGCGCTGGAGCAGGGGGCGCCGGCGGGAGAGCAGGTGATCGATGAGCTGCAGCGGACTGCCGCAGTCCCGGCGGGCGATCCAGGCTTCTTGGCTGAGATGGTCATCGCAGGTGCTGAGTAAATCCTGCCAGGTCCCATCCCCATGGGCTGCGATGGCGTCGCCAAAACGGGCCACGGGACTTTTGCCCGAGCGGTAATTGGTTTGCAGATGCACCCGGGCTCGGCTGAGGGGATGGGGCGCGCCGGCATCATCGCCTCCTTCATCACCGGCATCATTGCCCGCGGCGGCGGGGCCGCCGAGGGGCAGGGCATCGCTGCTCCAGTACTGGCGCCACCAAGCGGCGAGGGCGGGCTGGGGGGCGGCGCTGCCGAGGGCGGCGAGGTCGCCGAGGACCCGCCCGGGCTCTACCGAGGCCAATTGCTGGTCATCGCCCAGGAGCACCACCTGGCAGTCTCGGGGAATGCGATCAAGGCAGCTGCCGAGGAGGGCCGCATTGGCCATCGAGCACTCGTCGATAATCAGCAGGTTCAGTTGCGAGGCATCGCGATGCAGGCGCAGGGCGTGCAGGGTGCTGGTCCAGGCGAGGGCCCGTTCCATGCCGGCCTGGTCGATGAGGCCGGCGGCGACAAAGCGCTGCAGGGCCTCGCCAATGCTTTGGCGCAGGCGGGCGCTGGCTTTGCCGGTGGGGGCGGCGAGGCAGATGCGCAGGTGGCGGGCTGATTCGAGGGCGGTAATCAGGGCGACAATAAGCCCGGCCACCCAGGTTTTGCCCCGGCCGGGGCCGCCGGTAATCAGACTCAGGCCGTGACCAATAGCGGTGGCAACGGCCCGGGCCTGGGCCTGATCGGCGCTATGGGGGGGGAGAAAGTCTTGCATCAGTTTGGCGCTGGTGGCATTCCAACGCTGATCAAGGGTGTGGCTGGCGCGCTGAGCAAGGGCGCTGGCGAGCCGGCATTCGTGCTGCCAAGCCCGGCGCGAGCTGAGCCAATCCCCGTCCACCAAAACCAGGGGGCGATCGCCGGGATCCTCGTCGTTGGCAAGCTGTTCGCGCAGACTGGCCAGGCAGGCTGGTCCCCGATGCGGATCCCAGCGCCGCAGGCTTAGCCCGGTGTGGCCCTGTTCCTCCGCCCGTGCCAAGGCGCTGAGCAGGGGTGCCAGTACGGGGCCGTGGCGCAGGCCGGGCAGGCGGGCAAGCAGGGGTGGCGCGGTGCTATCGCTGGATTCAGGCATCGCTGCGCCCTCCATCGGCCATCAGCTGATCCAGCCGCTGCAGCAGGCTGGCCTCGGGCTGCAGGCTGAGCCAGCTTTCATAGCGGGCATAGTAGTAATGGCAGTGGAGTTGCGGCAGGCTGTCCAGGCCGCGCTGGCGCAGATGCCGGCTAAGGGCAAGGGCATAGAGGTGGTATTGGATGGGATAGTGGTGGCTCTGCATATTGGCCCGTAATTGCTGCTGGCGATCCTCGCCCTCGCCGAGCAGGGGCAGGACATTGCTCTTCCAGTCCACGATGTGCCAAGCTCCGCGATCGAAGGCCACCAGGTCGATAACGCCGCTTAAAAAGCCCGGCGGAATGCTGAGCCGATCAAGGCCCCGGCCGTAGTCGGGGAATGCGCTGAGGGGGTGTTCGCTTAGGAGACGGCCGAGGGGGCAGGATTGATGCAGGGCCAGGGTGAAGGGCAGCTCTACCCGGCGATGACTTAAGGGCAGCTCGGCGAGGGGAATGGTGCCGCCCGGTAGGGGTTTTTGCAGCAGCGCTTGCAGGGAGGGGGTAATCAGCTCGCAGGCGCTTGCGGTAATGCCATGTTCCATAAGCAGCCGCTGGGCCATGGTGGCAAAGTCTTGGCTGGGGACGGCCTTGGCCAGGGCCCGTTCCAAAACCAGGTGCAGGGCGGTGCCAAAGCCGGCGCCGCAGGGCCAGCCGCGGTCATCGCGTCCGCTGCGCTCGAGGCTTGGCAGATGGGCATCGTCGTCGCGCTCTGCTGTGGGTTCACCGCGGATCAGGGCGGAATAGCTAGAGGGCCAGCGCTGGCGGGGATTGGCGCCGCCGCTGATGAGGGGCAGGGCCTTTGGCGTTTCTGCGATTGCGGTAATAGAATTGGCTGGCGCAGAGCGCGGCCCCTGGCAGGCAATGCCGGCGGCCTGCAGCGCTTCGGCGCCGGCCCTTGTCAGCTCATCGATGCGTTCTTTCCAGTCGGCAATCAAGGTGGATAGGGGCTGGCCGGCGGAAAGTAAAAGCCAGCCCAGGGGCGAGCCCAGGGCGAGGGGACGATTGGCCTGCATGGCCGGCATATGGGGGCTGGCCCAGAAGAGGTGGAGGGCGTGCTCGGCGCGGGTTAATGCGACGTAGAGCAGGCGCGCTTCCTCACCAAGACGATCGTCATAGTATCCGTCGTCCTTGCTCTTGAGCCCCGAGCCCAGCAGCCACTGCCGCTGGCCCGCTTGCAGGGGCAGCTTACTGCCCTGCCACTGTCGGCAGGACCAGGCGAAGGGCAGGAAGACCAGGGGATACTGCAGACCTTTACTGACATGGATGGTGGAAATGCGCACCGCATCGGCATCGCGATCCAGGCGCGGTTGCAGGCTTTCGGCGTCCTGTTCTCCGGCGCCCTGGCGGCTGGCATCAAACCAGCGCAGCAGGCCTTCGGGCACCAGCTGCTGTTCGCCTTCGGCGGCGTTCAGGAGTTCGGCCAATTGCAGGAGATTGACGAGGCTGCGCTCGCCGCCGCTGAGCTGGGCCAATCGCACCCGGCCATCGTTGCCGGCGCCATCTTCGGCATCGAGGAGGGCGGTAAAGGCGGCAAGGAAGCCGCGCCGCCGCCAGCGCTCGCCGCAGTGATGAAAGATCGCCGACCAGTGGGCAAGCAGGTCCTCCTGCTGCTGCTGGTCGGGACTGAGGGCGGCCGTCCCCGCTGCCACCCGACAGGCGACGGCGCTGGTTAAGGTGGGGGTATGGCTGGGGTCGATCCAGGCCGCCATGAGGGCGCGCAGTTCGGCGGCCTCGCAGGTATCAAAGATCGAGGCGCGGTGGCTGCAGACCGCCATAATGCCCAGGGCGGTGAGGGCCCGGTGCACCAGGGCGCCGTAACGGTGCGATGGCACCAGCACCGCCAGATCCTGGGGGCGCAGGGGCTGGCCCTGGGCGAAGTCGGCGCCGCGGCGCCAGCCGGCCTGGAGGGTATGGGCAATCTCGGCGGCGCAGGCCCGGGCGCAGTCCTCGGCCAGGCTGTTCTCATTGCTATCAGAATCGTTAGTGCTGAGGATGGTGGCACGCAGGGGCAGCGCCGCCTCCCCCGCCGCGGCCCAGAGGCGGCCGGGGTGGTGGGCGCGCACGGGATTGCGATTCAGGCGCGGATCGGCGAGGGGCTGGGGATGGCCGGCATAGAGGGCATCGAGGCTGGCCAGCAGGGGGGCATCGCTGCGGTAATTGGTGTCGAGGGCAAAGCGCTGGGCCGGGGGCACGCTTTCCCGGGCGCTGAGGTAGGTCTCCAAATCGGCGCCGCGGAAGCGGTAAATCGCCTGCTTGGGATCGCCAATGAGAAAGAGACGCTGCTGGGGACCGCCAAAACAGCGTTCTAAAATCTGCCATTGGATGGGATCGGTGTCCTGGAATTCATCCACCAGCACCACCGGATAGCTGGCGGCGATGGCGCTGGCCAGGGCCTCGCCCTGGGGGCCGTGGAGACCGGCGTGCAGCCCATTGAGGAGATCCTGATGGCTTACCCCGCCCTCGCCCTGGCGCAGGCGTTGACCCAGGGCCTGGCGGAAGGCGTGCAGGAAGTGGGCCTCCTGCAGTTCGGCGAGTTGGGCCAGGGCCTGGGCCTGGCGGCGCAGTTCGGCCAGGCTGGGGTCGGCCTTGCACAGGCCCTCGGGGATGCTGGCCAGGGCCTTGAGGCGGGATTCACTGGGGCTGGCCCCGGAGAGGAGTTCCAGGGCCCGGGCCTGGCGCTGCTGCCCCAGCTTACCGCCGCCGAGGGGGCCGGACTGCAGCCGCGGCTCCGCCGCCCGAAGGGCGGCGAAGAAGGCCGGGATATCGGGGGCCGGGGGACAGGGGGGCAGGAGGCAGGCGGGATTGCGGGTAAGCAGCAGGGCCCAGCGCTCTAATTGTTCCAGGCTGGGTGCCGTCTGGAGGCAGGCCCAGTCCTTAGTGTCTGGGGCGATGGGCAGGCGGCGCAGGTAGTCCTCGCACCACTCCCGCCGCCAGCCTTCGTCATCGGTCATTACCTGAAGATCCGGAGGGGCGCCCAGGCTGAGACTAAAGCGGCCGATGAGGCGCTGGCAGAATCCGTGGATGGTGCTAATACTTGCCCCATCAAGGGCATCCAGGGCGCGGCTTAAGCGTTCGCGGCCGGGGCCCTGGCGGGCCCGTTCGCCCAGCCAGCTGGCCAGGGGATCGGCCACCTCCTGGCCCTTGGCCGCGGCAAGCACGGCGCTGAGGCAGGCGCCAATGCGGTGGCGCAGTTCGGCGGTGGCGGCGCGGGTAAAGGTCATAACCGCCATGGCGTCGAGGCTGATCGGTGTTTCCACCACCAGGCGGGCAACCAGACCGGCGATGGTATAGGTTTTGCCAGTGCCAGCGCTGGCTTCCAAAAGCCAGCGGCCGGGCTGCAGATCCTGGGCCTGGGCGCCGATGAGCTGAAAGGGGGGCAGGGCCTGGCTCATGGCGCCGCCTCGGGCAAAAGCTCTGGCGCCGGCTGCCAGTGCGGGTCGCCAATGAGGGGTTCCAGCACCGCCATCACTTCCAGCATCCGGCGCTGGCAGCTTGTATCCTGCCAGGGATCGCTGAGGCCCGGCCAGAGGCGCAGGGCAGCTTCGCTCTCCGCCGCCTCGCTCTCCTCCCAGGCCCAGCGGCCGCGGCGCAGGATTTGCGCTTCCCGCTGGCCCTCGGCCTGGGCCGAGATCATCGCCGCGGCAACCTCAATGGTTAGCGGCAGGGCCATCTGCAGCAGGCCGGGACTGGCTTCAAGCCAGGCGCTGAAGACGGCCTCGGCCTGCGGCTGCTGATAGGCCAGGGGGATGATGCCGCCCTTGCCGTCGAGGGCGCAGATCCAGGCCAAGGGCTGCTGGGCCTCGGTGAGGCCGCCGCAGTGGGCGGCGAGGCCGGCGGCGGCCGCGGCCAGGCGGTGCTTGGCCCCATCGCGGGAGCAGACCCGTCCCGGGCCGTGGCCATCGAGCCATTGGGGACAGTGCAGCAGGAGCTCCCAGGGGCCGCAGCGAATCCGCTCTTGAAGGCTGCGCAGGGCCGGGCGCTGTTGCTGCCACCAGGCGATGAGGGGGGCGAAATGCTCGCGCGCCGCCTCTCGGTGCAGGCTATCCAGGGGCGGCCGCGGCACTTCGCCGCGGCTACTCAGGCGCAGGGCATCCACCTCATCGAGGAGATGTGCCAATAGGGACCAGCGTTCGAGGCCACCGAGGGCGAAGTGCTCGTGGTCCCGGGGCAGGTCCTGGGGCCGGGGCAGGCGCAGTCCCCAGGCTTCAAGCAGGCTGCGCTGGGGCTGGCGCCAGCGCCGGATCAGGGCCTCAAGCTCGTAGCAGCGAGGGGCTTCATCATGGCTGCCGCGGCTGACCTTGGCGAGGCCACCGTCGTCCTCGGTGGAGGCGGCAAAGGCTTCGGCCTGGCGGCGCAGGCTGCTGCTTGGCCACTGCTGGCGCTGGTCGTGGGCGGCATGCAGGCGGTGCTGGTGGATCAGCTGTTCTGTCGGCAGCTGGCAGCAGGCGCTGGCCAAGTGCAGGAGTTCCTGCACCACCGCCGCCGGCGGCAGGGCTTCGCCCCGGGTTTCATCGCGGCCGCTCCAGAGAATAAGCAGACGATCTTCAACGCAGCAGAGGCTTTGCAGCAGACGCCAGCGATCTTCCTGGCGCAGATCGGGATCGTCGGGGCGCGGCTGTAATTGCAGGGGATCCCATTCGTTGAGCGGGTTTTGCCGCGGGAAGGCGCCATCGTCCATGCCCACCACCGCCACCCAGCGCCAGGGCAGGGGGCCCAATTGGGCGATCGAGCCGATGGCGATGCCACCGGCGAGATCCGGCGGGGTGGGTGTGGTAGGGGGCTGCAGAAAGCCCTGGAGCACCCCCGGCCCCAGCTCGGGATCGCCGGCGCTGAGCATATCCGTGGCCCAGGAGCCGAGCCGGGGATCGATGAGGCTGCCGCCGGGGGCCTCGCCGCCGCAGCAGTGGGCGCAGGCAGCGGCCAGGGCCTGGCGCCACCAGCTGGCGCTCTGGCCCCGCCGCCATGCCGCTGCCGCCTCCAGCAGGGGTTCGAGGAGCTGAATGAGTTCCTCGGCACGCTGGGCCAGTTCGTCATCCAATTCCTCGGCGCTGGCGATGGGCTGGGGCCCGTCCCCCGGCCAGAGGGCGGCACTGGCGGCATCGGCGCCAAACCAGCG
Source organism: Planctomycetota bacterium (assembly GCA_007695355.1). GTDB lineage: Bacteria > Planctomycetota > UBA11346 > UBA11346 > UBA11346 > REDP01. Next base: position 32,507 of record REDX01000176.1, on the reverse strand, counting down.
GCCCAGCTCTAGGCGCCACAGGCCCTGGCGCCAGGTGCCTAGGCCATGATTGGGCAGCCCCAGCTCGGCCTGGTGCTGGGCATCGACGCCCCAGCGCATATCCGCGGCCTCAACCAAGCGCTGCAGCTGCTGCAATTCCCGCGCCCCCCAGCCCTGGGCGCGGGCGATCAGGGGATGGGCGAGGAGACCCAAAACTTCGCTGGCTCGCCAGCGCCCGGGCAGCAATTGGGCGAGGCGCTGGGCCAGATCCAGGCCGAGGCGTTCTGGGTCGTCATGCCGCTCGCCGCGCAGGGCCAGGGCCGGGCCGTGGGCGGGGCTGGCGAAGATGGCCTCGGCCCAACTCTGTAGGGCATCCGGGTCGGGACCGAGGATGGCGCAGTGGTGCGGGGCCAGACTGGTATCGGCGGCCATCGCCTGGGCTAGCTCCTCGCGCACAATTTCCAACTGCCGGCGCAGCCCGCTGGCGGCGTGAAAGCTTAAGGAGCCATCGTTTAGGGCGGTCCCGGCCAGCGGCTGATCGGGATGCAAGAGACTGTTTTGGATAGCGCCGAGCAGACCCTGGCCTGGGGCTTGGCGCTGCAGGGCTTCCAGGCGCAGATCGCTGGCCCCCCGCTCTAAGGCCTGGCGCAGTATGCGTCGGCCGCTGGCTCCCCAGCTGGCCAAAAGATGCTCATGGGCCAGGGCGCCCTCATCGCTGGCCTGGCGCCGTACCCAATCCCAATCGCCCCAAGTGGGCTGGATGCTGAGCACCAGCACCGGGCGCAGCTCGGAGAGCCGCTCTAATAGCCGCCACAGGGCGGGGGCGGTGCTGCTGCTATCCCAAAGGACTAGGCCGGGGGGGAGCTTCTCCGGCCGCGCCGCCACCGCGTCTTCTAGGCGCCGCTGCCAGGTCACCGGATCACCGGTATCGAGGCTGCTTAATCCCTGCCACAGTTCCCGCCACCAGGGCTGCTCGGCATCCACCTCGGCGAGGACGCTTTCCAGGTTGGGCATGGCCTCGCCGGCGGGGTTTTCACTGCGGTAGAGGGCGAGGCGCTCAAAACCCTCTACCAAAGCGCGGGCAAGCTGCTGGGCGCGGCGTCCCGGCAGCGCCCCTTCGGCGCCCAGGCTTTGCGCCAGGGCCGGAATCTGACCCAGCCGGGCGAGGATGCCGGCCTCGGCCAGACCGCGCCGCCAGCGCGGATGCAGCTCGCCCAGGCCCAGGGCCGGGGCCAGCTCGCGATCCGTCCACTCCTGGGGCAAACAGGGCATGAGCCCACAGCACAGCCCCTGGCGCAGGGCTAACTCTTGGCGCAGCCAATCCCGGCGCCCGCGATCGGGCACGATCACCGGCATGCTTACCAGCGCCCGTGCCGCCGGGTCTGCATAGTCGCCCAGGCACTGGTCGATAAAGCGTTCCAGCACCGTCAGCAGATGGGGCGGATGGTTGCAGGCGACCAGATGCAGGGGCATGGTAAGAGAGCCTGGGGCTGGTCGGCGGCCCTCAAGCGGTAAGGCTCTATGGAACGCAGGCCGACGCAAAGCTCACCCTGGGTGAGGAATCCCCGCTTTGCGGTGGAGCCTTTTAGCGCACCCCCCCTATTCAGGGCATTTTTGCTGGCCGATCTGGAGATCGGCGATCCCGGGGGGATGCTAAGGCCAACCTGGGACTGGCGCACTCCAGTGCGCCAGGGAAAACAGCACCCGCGCAGCGGGTTTCCCCTGGTTTTAGGCCTTATCTTCCCGCCATTGGATCGGCGATCCCGGGGGGATACTTTGCGCCGCCCTGCTATGGAACGTCAAATGATCTGGTCTTGAGAACATCCCCCTAGAGGTTAGACTAGGGATGGTATGCCCTTGACCACGCAAAAACTATTGACCCCTCTTTGTGCACATCGTCAGCCCTTGGCGCTGTCCACATGTGCAGAGGTGGTGCGGCAATGAAGATTTTAATTGTTGATGACGATCTCATCGTTTCGCGGCGGATAGAACGCATTTTATCCCAGGCTGGGCATCGTTCGCAGGTGGTCAACTCTGCCGCTGCCGCTCGCGCCGCCTTAACCGCTAGCCATTGGGATGCAGCGATTATCGATTGGCAATTGCCGGATGGTTCTGGCCTCGATCTTATTCACGAACAACGGCGGGATAAATCGGTCCGCTATCTCTATGTCATTATGCTTACCGGCATGAGCGGCGGCGAGCATCGCCGCCAGGGCATGGATGCGGGGGCCGATGATTTCTTGCTTAAGCCCCTCGATGGCGAAGAGCTGATGCTGCGCATTCGCGTTGCCCTGCGCATTACCGAACTGCAAAAGCAATTGGCGGCGCGTAATCACGAACTTGCTCAGACCAAGCGCCGCCTCGAGGAAGACCTGCTTTCAGCAGCCAAGGTGCAGCGCGATCTCTTGCCCTCTGAAGACTTTTCTTTTCCCGGCGTCACTATCGATTGGTTCCTGCATAGCTGTGATGCCCTTGGTGGCGATTTAGTGACCCTCATGCCGATAGATGATCGGCGCCTAGGTTTTGCTGTAATCGACGTCGTCGGGCACGGTGCCAAGGCCGCGATTCTTGGCGTCCAAATCTCCCGACGCTTTCGTTCCGGTAATAGTTTAAGCCGTTTTGCCTCGACGATTAGCCACGAAGTACTGTGCCAGCCCAGTCAGTTGGCCATGTTGCTCAATGACGAATTTCCCATGGATTACCGCAATCTTCAATTTTTCACCATGTGCTATGGGGTATTGGACACGGTCAGTGGGCATTGCCGCTATGTTGGCTGCGGGCATCCACCGCCAGTACTGATCAATGGCTCTGGCCAAGCCCGCTGGCTTCCGGTACAGGGCCATCCGATTGGGGTCATGGCTGCGGAAAAAGTGCATTTTCAGGAACAATCCTGCCAATTGCAGCGCGGGGAAGCCTTGGTCCTCTACAGCGACGGACTGCCCGAAGCCGTCAATGCGCAGGGAGAGTTGCTCGGTAGCCCGGCCTTACTTGAGGCGATGGCCGGAGATCCTCAGCCAGAGGCGATCCTCGCCCGTCTCGACCAGGCAACCGGCGCGTGGCGGGGACATGACTTATTGCAGGATGACTGCACGGTTTTAGCTATGCGGCGCCTCTAGTCGCCTGCGCCGGAAATCCTGCAACCTCTCCTTGCCGCGCAACGCCGTCTTCTGCGTTGGGAATTCTGCGCTGTGGCGTTGCCACACCGTCGCAGGGCGACTCAAAGCTCGTCCCTGGGATCGCCGAGTTGCACTCGGCAAGGTCACCGTGAACCAACCAGTGGATATTTTTCCTCAATATGACTCTGTAAATGAGGCTTCATTTTTCTTTCTGACGAGCTTTGAGTGGCCCTGCACACCGTCGTCATTCCGCCTTGAATCCAGCATTCCGGGGCTGCGGATAGAGTGCACTCTGCTTGACTCAGACCATTAGCTATTCTTCGGCCCCGGCCCCGCCTTGGCTGAGCCACTGAGTCGGCGCAGGACATCGCCATAGAGTTTGATGCGCTTTTCGCCCAATTGGGGCACCGCCGAGAGATCCGCTGCCCCCAGGCGCTTGAGGTAATCAAGGGCCCGTGCCGGCAAGACCGCCTGGGTGGTGACGCCGCGGCGCTCGGCCTCATTGCGGCGCCAGGCCTTAAGGGCTTGTTCGCGCTCGCGCTCCTGGGGATCGATATCCCGCCGGGCTGGGGCTTCGGGGATCTCCGGCGGCTGTTGTTGGGCGCTTTTGACGGTATTGATAATATCTTCGCCATAATCCCGTAGCCAGGCACTGCGCAGCTTAAGCCGCCGCAATTGCCCGAAGTTGGTTGGCGCCGAGCGGGCCAGGGCGAGGATGAGATCGTTGGGCAGAACCCGACCGGGGGGGCGATTGTGCGCTTTCGCCAAATCATCGCGCCACTGGTAGAGGGCCATGGCAATGGGCAGGCGATGATTGGGGACCTCGCTAATACCTTTAAGTCGCCAGAGGCCCTGGGGGTCAAAGCCGGGCTCACGGGCGCGCACCATGGCTACGGCCTGATTGGCGATGGCGGCTTCTTCCTCCAGATCGGCTTCCTGCAGCAGTTGGCGCAGGTGATCGACCACCGCCGGCAGGTGACGCACATCGTCGATGGCGTAGTCCAGGGCCTCGGCGTCCAGAGGGCGGCAGCCCCAGTCGTAGTCGCTATGGCCCTTGGGCAGGCTAATGCCGAGGACCTCTTCAACCACCGCGCCGTAGCCGGTTTTGCGCCAGCCCAGCAGACTGGCCGCCTGCTGGCTATCGAATACGGCGCTGATTTCTAAGCCGTAGTCCCGATTCATGACCACGCAGTCGTACTCACCGCCGTGGAGATAGACCGGGATCTCCGGATTCTCAAGGGCCTGTTCAAGGGTGCCGAGGGCCCCCCGGCCCTGCTCTAGGGCGAAGGGATCGATGATTACCAGGGTGCCGCCGGCATTGACCTGAATCAGGCACACGCGCTCGCGGTAGACGTACATGGAATTGCTTTCGGTGTCGAAAGCCAGCCACGGCGCCGCGGCGAAGAGCGGCCCCAGGGCCGTCAGTTCTTGCGGCGAGCCGACCCAGTGCACCTCCTCGGGGAGGCTGGGGGGGCGCTCGGATTGCGGGTTTGATGAGGCGGTGGGGTCTGGGCTCGAAGGTATGGTCACGCTGCCTAGCCTCGCTACCATTGGCCGCCTCGCAAGCCATCGTCCGTTTCGACGTTGCGGGATACCACAGGGCCCTGCGCAGGCGCGGTAAATGGCGACAGTTGGCAGCGGGGTCAGGCCCGCGTAATCCCTGAGATGCCCCAGGCGGTTTTATTTAAGTAGTGTTTTTGCAATTGTTTAAATCTGTCTCTCAGGAGATGGAACGGAATGTGCGTTAAGCCCTTTGAGCAGGGCTGTCTTCACTGTCGAAGGCGCCGCGAGGAGTGTCACCATTATGCTTATTGATGACCGCATGCGCAATCTCGCCAAACTCATGGATGTGGCGGTGCTTCGCCACCAGGTCCACGCTGGAAACTTGGCGCAGCAGAACACGCCCAACTACATCGCCCGCAAGGTGGAATTCGATCAGGCCTTTGCCGAGGCGGTTGCCCGTGGTGATAACCAAGCCGCCCGCGCCGTGCAGGCCAAGGTGGTAGAAAATCCCAGCGGCTCCTTTGATGTCGATGGAAACAATGTGAGCCCACACGAGGAGGCGGGCATCCTGGCGCAAAACCGCATTCTTTACGAAACCTATGTTGCTGCATTGCGTGGTAAGGGCCGTTTGCTCGACACCGCCATGCGCTCGCCGGGGGGCTGATCATGCCGCTAAATCGCATCTTTGAGGGCATGCATATATCGCAGAGCGCGCTTAGCGCCGAGCAACGGCGGATGACCGTTTCGGCGGAGAATTTGGCCCATGCCGGCTCCACCGAGAAACTCGAGAACGGTCTTCCCTATGCCCGGCAACGGGTGCATTTCCAGGAGGTTCTTGATCGCTTTGGTAACCCCACCGGGCGGGTTGAAGCGCAAGTGGTGGAAAGCCCCCGCTACACGCAGCGTTATGAACCGGACCATCCCCACGCCGATCCCGTAACCGGGATCGTTGTGGAATCGGATATTGATCCCATTCTTGAATTAACCGATATGATCGTTGCCAGTCGCGCCTTTGATTCCAATGCCAATGCGGTGAAGGGATTTATGCGCCTGCATGAAACCGCCCTGCGGTTGGGAGAACCCTGATGGCACAGTTAGACCCCATGCGTCAGATCATGGGCTCGATGCCGGCTAGCGGTGTCGATCCCAGCAAGGTCACGGTCAATAATCCTGGGGTAGATGCGGCTGGCGCCTCTTTTAATGACGTGCTCAAGGGATTCGTCCAACAGGTGGACGAAGCACAAAAGGGTTTTGATTCCGCCATCGAAGCGGTGGAACGCGGTGACACCGATAATATTCACCAATTGATGATCGCGCAAAACCAAGCGCAACTCACCCTGAAACTCGCAGCCGAAGTACGTAACAAGGTGGTCGAGGCCTATCGTGAGGTGATGCGCACCCAGTTCTAAGCGCGACTATCGTCGTTGCTTAGGGAAGCTGTGGTGGGCAATGCGCCAGGCCGTGCAAGCAGTTGGTTACGAGGAGTCTCTCCATGCAGAAGATTTTGGAACAAATGAAGGCGATTTGGGATGCGATGGAATTGCCGCAGCGCATTTCCATGGTGCTGATCTCTAGCGTATTCATTGGCCTCATTATATTTGTTGTCTACGGTGCCTCGCGTCCAACTTGGCGCGTTTTGGCCACGGATTTATCTAGTGCTCGTACCGCCGAAATTGTCGCCTATCTGCAATCACAAAATATCTCCCATCGCATTACGGATCGTGAACGCACCATTCTGGTGCCGGCCCGGGACGTTTACGCTTTGCGCAATGAACTCGCGGAATTGGATATGATCGATGGCGATTCGGCCGGCTTTAAGCTGCTCGACCAGAGCCGCTTTGGCCAATCCAATCATATGGAAATGCGCATGTATGACCGTGCCGTGGCCGGTGAACTTGAGCGTAGCTTCCGCGAATTGCAGGGGGTGGGCAATGCGCGGGTGATTATTTCCCGCCCCCAGCCCTCACCGTTTATCCGCGATGAAGCCGAGCCGGCGATCTCGGTAAAATTGAGTATGCGTTCCGGGCGTCGCTTAAGCGAGCGTCAGATCCATGGTATCACCCACCTAGCAGCGGCAGCGGTCGAAGGTGCCCGCCCGGATCGGGTGCAGGTGATGGATGACCAGGGCCTTTTGTCTCGGCCCGACGAGGATCCCTTGGCCATGCGCGCTGGATCTAACTTTGAGTTGACCTTGGCCATGGAACAGCAGCTGGTGGAAAAGGCCCAGCGGCAATTGGATCGCTTGGTTGGCCCGGGTCGTGGCACGGTGTCCCTTTCCTTGGATCTTGATTTTACCCGTCGTTCCCAGGCTACTAGCCGGGTCTTTGATCCGGTGGTTATTGAGACTCGTACCACCACCCGCGAATCGGCAACACCGATTCCTCGGCGTGGAGGCGTTGCCGGGACCCAGCCCAATGTCGAAGGTGATATGGCGAATAATGCAGCCGAGCCAATGATGGCGACGGAGTCGATGGAGGACGAGCACATTAAACGGGCGGGTTCGAAGGAAAATACCACGGTGGAAGATCAGGTGGGTCGCATTCGCGGTATGACCGTCTCCATTGTCGTTGATCAACAACGTCGCGTAGAGCCAGTGCTCGATGACCAGGGCAATCCCACCGGTGAAACACGGGTGGTTTTCCAGGATTATAGCGATCAGCAAAAAGAGGTCTTCCGTCAAGCCGTATTGGACGCCATCGGCTTTGCTGCTGCCCGCGGATCACAACAGACCATGGATCCCGATGGCAATGTCGAAGATCGTTTCTCGGTATCGCTGGCGTCGGTACAGCCGGTGATCAGCGACTTCGACGAATTGCCGCGGGCGGCTGGCTTTCTTGGTACGGGTTTTGAAGAAGACCAGCTTCGTCAATGGGGATCGTGGATTTTGGCTGCTGTGGTAGCCCTTGGGCTTCTCCTCATTGCCCGCGGGCAACTGAAACGGGCCCAGGCCGGTATTGAAGCGGAGGCGCGGCGACGCCGTGAAGAAGAGGAGGCTCGCCGTCGAGCCGAAGAAGAAAAACTGAAACGCAGAAGCATGGTATCCGGGGAAGAGGATAACCGCCAGCGCCGCGATGAGATGCGGGGTCACCTTTTGGCCCAGGTTGCCAATGATCCTGATACCGCAGCCCAGGTGGTGAAGGCGTGGCTCCATGAGTGATGTCGTCAAGCCAGAGGGAGCGGATCAATACTTAGCAGGCATGCCGGGGCCACGGCGGGCTGCTGCCCTCCTATTGACCCTAGACCCAGAAACCGCCGCTTCGGTGATGCGCAACCTCAGCGATGGCGAGGTTGCGTCGATCTCAGAAGAGATGAGCCGCATGGGCACGATTAGCGGCGACGAAATGGAACGGGTTATTGAGGCCTATCGCAAGCAGGTGGGCACCGGCACCATGCAGGTAGAGCCGATGCTGGAACAATTGCTTGAAAAGGCCCTGGGGCGAGAGAAGGCACGGGTTTTAATATCGCGCATTCGTTCGGCGAGCCGTGATTCCGAACCATTCAAGTCTTTGCGCAATCTCAATCACCGCCAAGTAAGTTCGATGCTGAAGGGCGAGCATCCTCAGGTGGTTGCCCTGGTGGTTACCCATCTGCCCCCAGAAGTGGCGATTGATGTGCTGAAAAGCATGGATGAGGAGCCACGCTACGAGGTTATACGGCGCATTGCGACAACTGATGAGCTGCCCATCGATTTGGTGCGGCAGGTCGATAATATGCTTGAAGTACGGGCCTACGAGATGGCCCGTCAAAGCACCGATTCGGCAGCTGAGCGACGCTATAAGACGATTGCTCAGATGCTCAATTTCGCCGAGCCTTCGGTGGCAAAATCGGTGATGGACAAGATGACCAAAGATCTCCCCTCCGCCGCCGCTGAAATTCAGGCATTGATGTTTGTCTTCGAAGATCTGGTACGCATCGACGATCGCACCATGCAGAAAATCCTTGGCGAGGTGGACAAGGCCGATCTCACCTTGTCGCTCAAAACTGCAGCTCCTGAAGTCAAGGATAAGCTGCTCGGCAATCTCTCCCAACGCGCCCGTGAGGCGATTCTCGATGAGCTGGAGTTTATGGGCCCGCGTTCCCTCTCCGATGTCGAGGAAGCACAAAAGCGTATTCTTGATCAGGTTCGTGAAATGGAGGAACGGGGCGACATTGTCATTAGCCGCGGTGGTGGCGAGGTTATGGTCTAATGGCGATTATCCGTTCCCAAACTGGGCCAGGCAAGGTGGCTGGGCAAGCGGTTCGATTGGCCAATCCAGCCGTCGAGCGATCCCTTGCGGCCTGGGAACGCCGTGTGGAGACTGCCGAGCAGCAAGCCTACGAACGCGCCCGCGCCGAAGTGCAGGCCGAGATGGCAGAGCAGGTTGCATCCGCTACGGCTAAAGCCAAGGCAGCCGAAGAGGCTTTGGCGAAAGCCGAAGAAGCCCTGCGTGCTGAATACGCCGAGCGCTGGGGCCTTATCCTGAGCACCCTGGCTAACATTGAGACGGAGTTGGGCGATCTACGCAATGCCAGTCTGCGGGCTGCTGAGGGAGAGGCCTTGCGCCTGGCGCTGGCGATTGCTGGCCAGATTTTAGCCAAGGAAGTCGAGGCCGACTCGGCAGCTTGGCTGGGCCCGGTATTGGCCCAGGCGCTCGCCGATTTACCGGCGCGCCGAGGTTTGTCTATCCGCCTTGATCCCGACACCGCAGCCAAGGCGCAGGAACAGCTCTTAGCGGCAATGCAGAACCTTGCGCAGCCAATTGAGATGCCGCGCATCGAAGCAGACCCGGTCTTAAAGCTTGGCGAATGTCGCATCGAATCCGGGGGTACGGTGATCGACCCGGGTTTGCCAGGGGCCTGGAAGCGGGTGAGTAATTACCTGTTGGCGGCTGCTCCGGCCCAAGACCTGAGCCATCAGCTGGCACCCCCGCCGATTGATCGCGGCGAGGCTTGAGGGCATCCCCATGGTGCAGCTTGATGCCTATCACCAGATGCTTGCTGAGGCCCCGGTTATCCGCCGTGAAGGCGTGGTGCGCCGTTTGATCGGTTTGGCCGTGACCGCTTCCGGGCCGGCAGTGGCCGTGGGCGAGTTGTGTCACATTCATTCCGGGGGCCATCAGCATCTCGCCCTGGTAACGGGATTTCGCGAGGGCGAACTTATTCTTCAGCCCCTTGGCCATGTCGATGGCATTCGTCCTGGGGATGTGGTAGAGGCCACCGGACGCGGATTGGAAGTTCAGGTTGGCGAACATTTAATCGGCCGGGTGGTTGACTGCCTTGGTCGCCCGGTGGATCAGGGCCCAGCCATCCCGCCTCAGGGCAGGCGAGGCATTCATACCGCGCCCCCAGATCCCCTCACCCGCAGCCCTATTTCCACCATTTTAGAAACCGGGATTAAAGCCGTTGATACCCTGTTTACCCTGGGCAAGGGGCAGCGCATGGGGATTTTTGCCGGTTCTGGAGTCGGCAAGTCGGTGTTGATGGGGGAGTTTGCAAAGTTTGCCCGGGCCGATGTCAATGTCATCGCATTGATCGGTGAACGCGGTCGGGAAATCGGTGAATTCGTCCGGCAGATCCTTGGCCCCGAGGGTCTTGCCCGTTCGGTGGTGATTATTGCGACCTCAGACCGACCGGCGGTAGAGCGCCAAACGGCGGCCTATACCGCCCACGCCATCGCTGAATATTTCCGCGACAGTGGCCGCGATGTCCTATTGATGATGGATAGCTTGACCCGCTTTTGCCATGCCGGGCGCGAGCTTGGGCTGGCGGCTGGCGAACCGCCCACGGTGCGCGGCTATCCCCCCAGCGTATTTGCCTCACTGCCCCGCTTACTAGAGCGTGCGGGCACCGCGGATCGCGGCAGTATTACCGGCATCTATACGGTTCTCGTCGATGGCGATGATGAAAGCGAGCCGGTGGCTGATAATGTGCGAGCGATTCTCGATGGGCACCTTTTCCTTTCACGGGAAATGGCCGGCCGAGCCATCTACCCCGCCATTGATCCCACCCTTTCAGTATCGCGGCTGATCGTCGATTTGGTTTCGGCAGATGAATATGCCGACTGTCTGCAAGCCCGTGAGATCTGGGGGGAATACCAGCGTATTCGCGAGCTGGTGGAAATCGGCGCCTATCAAAGGGGGGCTGATCCGCAGTTGGACCGTTGTCTGGCACTTTATCCGGGACTTGTCGATTTTATCCGTCAGCCGATTGGGACCCAACAAGGTCGCGCGAGTTCAGTCGCCACGTTGCATGAGCTTCTGCGGCAGGGTGGAGGCCAAGCATGAGTGCAGGTCGCTTTTCCGTTCTCATTCGCCATTTGCGGCGGCAAGAAGATGATCAACGAGCCTTACTCGTTGACTGCGATGCTGAATTATCCCGCCTTGCCACAGACCGCCAGACCTTGGCTCAGCAGGTGGCCCAATCGGCTGTCTCATGCCCGCCACAATTGCATGAGCAGTTACTGATTTTTACCGCCAGCTGCCAGCAACGGGATCAACTCTTAGCGACGCGGATGGCGGAAATAGAGCAGCGCCGATCGAACATTCAGACCCAACTCGTCGCTTTATGGCGCCGGCGCCGCTCCTTGGAAACGGTGGATGCGCGGCAGCAGCGAGCTCACCGGGCGAAGCTGCAGGCACGGCAAGACGGAAGTATTCTCGATTCAGCAGTTCGGGCATGGTATTTGCATGAAGGTAAAGAGTTGGAGGAAAACCCTTCCTCCGTTGCCGAATACCACAGTGAGGCCCTGTCGTGAACGGATTTGTTCGCACCTTTATCTTTGCCATGGCCCTGCTCGGCATGCTTCTCGCAGGTGGATTGTTGGCTTTGCTGCTACTGCTGAGCGCCAATGAAGATTGGCGCGATGGGGCCCGTAACGCCCTGCTCTCGCCCCGTGAGCGCCAGCTTTTGCAGGATGCCGCGGCGCGCGCCGCCGAGCCACCTCGCCTCGCTCCGCCATCCAGCATCGATATGGAACGTCTCACCAGCGAGTTGGCTGATCAGCTAGGGCGTGGGCAAATTCGCCAATTGGTGGAAGAGTTACGGGCCAAGCAGGCGGCGGTAGATGATTTGCGGGCCAATATGCAGCGCGAGGACGCCGAAATTCGACTCGCCCGGGCTGATCTTATGCGGGTACAGCGGCAGATCGAAGAAGATAAGCGTCGAATTGAGGAAGAACGGCGGGAAATCCGCGCCGATCATGAGCGCTTTGCCCGGGCCCAGGTGGAGAATCTCCAAGCCATCCGCGCCCTGAATGAACACGAGCAGCGGCGCTATCGCGAACTGGCGCAAGTTTATGAAGCTATGCGCAATGATGCCTGGTTACAATTGCGGCAGATGGAAGCGGATGAAATTGCCCGCATCCTTACCTTTATGCAGCAGCGGCGGGCGGCTTCGGTGCTCGCCTTGGCGGCACGGGATCTCGATCATCCGGGCATGAGCCTGGCGATTCACCAGGCCCTCCTGCGCCTGGATCCGGAAGGGGAAACCGGTTCTCAGATCCAGCGACTGGCCACCCTCTACGGCTTTATGTCTGCCGAAGCGGTGCTTAATCAACTCCAACAATCCACCGCTGCCGAGGTGGCGGCCATTCTCATCGCCATGCAGGGGGAAAGTCCGCGCTTGGTAGCAGACATTCTCACCACTCTGCGACGGCGTGACGATCCCCGGGAGTTGGAGGTACAGCGCTTAATGAATCGTGCCGATACTGGCAATGGTGCTGGTAATGGAGGCCGCCGTTTATGATTACCCTGCATCGGCTCAGCGGCGAGGAGTTCTTCCTCAATGCCCAGCACATTGAAAGCCTTGACCGCAGTCCAGATACCCGGGTTACCTTGGCCAATGGCAAGCAGCTGTATGTGCGTGAAACTCCAGACGAGATACGCAAAGCGATGCTGATTTGGCATCGACTCATCCATGGACCGCTGCCGAGCAAGGCGGCGGATTTGAAAGGAAGCTAAGCCGCCATGGATATTGCAACCCTCATTGGTATGGTTCTTGGCACGGTCCTGATCCTCATGGCGATTGGTCCGGAAAACCTTCAATATTTCATTAATATACCGGCAGTGGTCATGGTGGTAGGTGGAACCACGGCAGCTCTCTTAATTACTTATCCGCTCAGCACGGTCTTGGCGGTTTTGGGCGTGGTGCGTAAAACCTTTTCGACGAAGCCCATTAATCTCAATGAGATCATAGCGCATATGGTAGATTTTGCGACCGTGGCCCGGCGCGATGGTTTATTGGCCTTAGAGGAAAAATTACAAAGCCTTGAAGATCCCTTTTTGCTGCGCGGCACCCAAATGATTATCGACGGCGTGGCTCCGGATAGCGTTCGATCGATCCTCACCATTGAGCTTGAGCAGATGTCCCAGCGTCATGCCTATGGCAAGGGCGTGGTTGATAACCTTGGCGCCTATCTACCAGCTTTCGGCATGATCGGTACGCTGGTTGGTTTGGTGCTGATGCTGCAAAACCTTGACGATCCGAGTCAGTTGGGTCCTGGTATGGCGGTGGCTTTGATCACGACTTTTTACGGTGCCCTATTCGCCAATCTATTTATGATCCCATTAGCTGGAAAATTGGCGGCGCGCAATACCGAGGAAACCTTGAGCCGTGAGATTATGATTGAAGGGGTACTGGCGATCCAGGCTGGTGAAAACCCCAATGTCATTCGTGAGCGACTCAGCGGCTTCCTCGCCCCGAAGCAACGCCAGACGGCGGAGTAGGCGGCTGTCATGGCCAAGACCAAACGTCCAGTGGCCGGCGGCCCCAAAACCCCCGAATGGGTCGTAACCTTCAGCGATCTCATGTCGCTTCTGCTAACCTTCTTTGTCCTTTTGTTGACCTTTTCGACGCCGCGCATTGAAAAACTGTTTGAGCTGCGGGGGTCGATTCAGGCGGCATTCGGTATTGTTTTTGCCCGGCCTGCGGAAATGGACGATCGGGAAACCTGGGTTCCCCCGAATCCAACCCGGCAGGGGCGCGATATGTTCAATCCCCATGCCCCGGCGCTTATGCCGCGCTTTCGCCCCCTGGAAGATAATGAACCGAATCGCGATCTGCAGCAATTGCGCGATCAAAGTGGACAAACCATCGATTGGGACCGCATCGCTTCCGGGTATCGATTAACCTTGCGTGATGCCATCCGCTTTGAGCCCGGCCAGCGGGATATGACCGGGGAAAGCTTTCCTCGACTTCCGCGGGTGGCTGATGCGGTGGAGTTTATTCCCTATCGTCTGGTGGTGGTGGGCTTGGTTGGCGCTGATGAGCTTGCCCTACTGCAGCAGCGCAATGAGGATGCCATGAGCTTGGCCTTGGACCGCGCTGTGAGCACTGCAGCGCGATTGGTTGAACGGCACGGTGTCGATCCAGGAATCATTGCCATATCAGGGCGTATTCCAGCACAGGGCGTGGATTCCGCTGGCGGTGGTGTCGAATTTATGCTCGCCCGCAGCCAGCGTTTCGCTGGTGGGGGGATGTAATCGTGGCACGGCGTGAACCACCTCCCAAACGCGGCGTGCCAGGCTGGATGGTCAGCTTTGGTGATATGATTACCCTGCTGTTGACCTTTTTTATCCTCTTGGTGGCTTTGGCAGACACCCAGGTGGCAGGCCTCGTGGGCGCTGGCCAGGGCCCGATTATTCCTCACCTGCTCGCCGATGGCAGGCCTGGCATTCTTCCAGGACGCTTGCGCGAACATCGCATGCAGGAAAAGCGCGATATGTGGTGGATCCCCTCCCAGCGCGGCGATCCCGATCAGTTGGAACGGGTTCGCCAGAAACTCGACGAGGAGCTGCCGGTGCGCTTTCGTCCTGGCGAGGCCAGCCTGCACTACGATCAGGATCAACTGGTACTGCGCTTGCCGGCGCGCATAGAGTACAGCGCCGATGGCCGTCCCATGCTGACCCCGGCCCTGCGTTCGACCTTGGCCATGGTTGCCGAAGAATTACGGCGGGAACCCAATTTGCATGCTCGCATCAATGGCGATGTCCCCAAAATGGGACCATTGGAACTTGAATTGCGTGAGAGTATGATGCACGCCAGAATGGTCTTCGATGCCCTGCGCGGAGAGGGGGTGGCAGCGCCCCGTCTCTCGCTTTGGGGCTGGGGTGCCAGCCGGCCGATCTCCCGATCGCAGGCCGGCGATTCCATTAACCGCGGGATCACCATTGATCTCGTCCGCCTTACAGGGGAGGCCCGTCATGGCCGATGAAGATGGCAATGCCGAAGACGCGAATGCTGATAAGGCTGGTGGCAAAAGCTCGGTCCTGGGGCCCTTGCTGGCCCTGCTGGGTGTTTTTGTCATTGGTGCGATTTTAGTATTTGGCGTCTATCGACTCTTGGCTGGCGGCGGCCCCACAGAGGAAAGTGCTGCCCAGGAGACCTTAGAGCGACAGCAGCCTCTGATTAACCGTGCGCAACCCTTGTCCCTTGGCGACGTCATGGTGAACGTGCGCGGTGAAGGTGGTCGACGTTACGTGAAAGTGACGGTAGAGTTGTGGTACCGCAATGAATTTCGCAACCAAGTCACCCGCGAGGAAATCCGCAACCGTCTGATCAAGGCTGCTGAGCAGCGTTTGGCAAGCTTTGATATGCAGGAATTGGGAAGTGATTTTATTCATGAAACCATGGCTCGAACCTTTCTTGATCAGATCAACAAGGAACTGCGCAATATTTACGGGACCGTCGGGACTGATACCACCTATGTCGAGGAGGTGGTACTCACCAACCTCCTCGTTCAGTAGAGGTAGGTAAACGATTATGGCTGAAGACATCCTCTCATCGGAAGAATTGGAAGCTCTCCTCGCTGCGGTTGAGGATGAGAACACTGGTCGTCGCACCCGTAAAAAGGTGGTCTCCGAATACGATTTTATCCGTCCAAATAAGCTTTCCGGTGATCAAATTCGATCGCTTCAGCGCTTGCATGAAAACATTGCACAAAACCTCACCATGGTGCTTTCGACCTACCTCCGGGTTAGCTTGGAAGTGAATCTGATTAGTCTCGGTCAGCTCACCTTTGATGTCTTCCGGAACTCGTTGGCTAATCCCACGGTGATTAATATCCTCTCCATGGATCCGATCCAAGAGCGCTCATTGGTGACCATGGATATGAAGCTCGCCTTCAGTTTGATCGATCGCATGCTTGGCGGGCCGGGTAAGTCCCTGGATCGCGTGCGCCCGCTCACCCCACTTGAGCAAAGTCTGTTGGACAATGTGATTTCTCGGTTCTTAGAAAAACTGAAAGAAGGCTGGGATAGCCTTCTCTCCTTTAATCCGGTGGTTGAAGCCCGGGAGATGGATCCGCAGTTTGTGCAGGTGATTCCATCCTCGGAAATGGTTTTGGTGACAACTTTCACCTTGCAGGCCCCGGGCGATCTTGAGTCAGGGGAAATCTGCCTCTGCATTCCCTTTATTAGCCTTGATTCCGCCCTCGGCAAATTGGGTTATAATTTCCAATTCGCCACCGCCCAACGCCGACAAACCGAACAGCAACGTCGCCAGATAGACCGCGTTATCCATGATACCGCCCTACCTCTGATCGCCGAGTTGGGTACGGCTAGCGTCAGCATTGGCGATGTCCTCTCCTTGCGCGAAGGCGATGTGGTGGTGCTTGATTCAGAACACGATGCGCCCATGGCAGTGAAGTTGCGCGGGCAGCTGAAATTTACCGCCCGCCCGGGCATTATCGGCCGCCGCTATGGCTTGGTGGTTGATGAGGTATTCAGTGAAAAGGGGGGGGCGAAGTCGCCAACCCTTCGTCGGCGGCTGGGCCCGCAGCGCCTAGAAGCTCAAGGTTCTGGTGAGGCACAAGAACCAGCACCGCCAAGTCCCCCCCAGCAAAAACGTTAAAGGAGTAGAACATGGCTGAAGAAGATGATGTAGGCGAAACGGCTGCTGGTGAGGATTCAGCCGTACAGGCGGCAAGTTTCCCCGATTTGGCCGGCGTTGGCGGAGATACCGGCGGGATTGCCAAGCCCAATCTTGACCTCATTCGCGATATCCAGGTCACCTTGACGGTAGAGCTTGGACGCACCGATATGGTGATCGAAGAGGTCATGGGGCTAACCCCTGGCAAGGTAATCGAGCTTGATAAGCTGGCCGGTGAACCTTTGGATATTCTGATTAATGGCAAACTCTTGGCGAAGGGCGAGGTGGTGGTGGTGGATGAGAATTTCGGCATTCGCATTACATCCATCGTTGATCCTCGGGCGCGGGTTCAGGCTATCGGTGGCGGCGACGTGGACGGCGAGGCAGATGGCGATGCCTAATCGCGGAATTTTTCTTCTATCCGTCCTAGCTGCTCTGCTGCTGGCAGGCTGCTCTCCAACCCGGGTGGCCCTGCCGGTGGGTGCCGCTATGGTGCTGGCTGAGGTTCCGCGCTCGGAGATTATCACCGAGGACGATCATTACGGCCTGCGTACCACCCGCGATGGCCGCCAGGAATTGCGCATCGAACACCGCGATGGATCCGCGCGCGTGAAAAAACCGGTGGCGGTAACTACCATAATGATCCAGCCCCTATCCCGCCATACCAGTGAAGTGCTGATCCGCAGCGATTCTACCGGCTGGCTGTGGACCTGGCGCGACCGCGGGCGCGAGGACAGCATTGCCAGCGACCTTCGCCGCTGGGCCGATACCCAGGCCGAGCTGCGCCGGCAAGAATCGGGCGAAGCGCCGGAACCTTAGTTCGTAAACTCGGCGATGGTCTGCCGCAGTTTGGCGATTTCAGCCTCATCGGCGGCCAGGAGATCGCGGGTTTCCTGGACCTTTTCCGCTGGCGCCTTATTCACGTAGCCGGGATTGGCGAGGCGGCCGCGCTTGCCCTGGGCTGCCTGCTCCTTGGCCGCCAACTGCTTTTCTAAGCCGGCGCGGTAGGCCGCCAAGTCCACCACCCCGGCCAGGGGCACGTGGATGGTGCAGTCGCCGACCACCTCGCTGACCGCGGTGGCGGGGCGGCTGGCGGTATGGCTCATCTGCAGCGTGGCGCAGTTGGCGCGGTCGCTTATAAACTCGGCATGCATCTGTAATGCGGCAGCGTCCTCGGCGCTGGCCGGCACCAGTACCACCTCCAGGGCTACCCCATCGCCTAGGCCCTGGGCATTGCGGATGCTGCGGATGGCCGAAACCAGGGCCTGCAGACGTTCCATTTCCGCCCCCACCGCGGGGCGGCGCAGGTCTTCCTCCAGCGTTGGCCAGGGGCAGAGCATGAGGTGGGCCTCACCCCAGGCGGCTTGGCCGAGAATGGGCTGCAATTCCTGCCACAGGTATTCGGAGATAAAGGGCATGCCGGGGTGAAGCAGGCGCAGGGTGCGCTCAAAGGCGTAGGCCAGCACCTGGGCCGCCATATCGGCAGCGCCGCCGCCGTCGCGGAAGTGGCGCTTGGCCCATTCGAGGTACCAGTCGCAGAGATCATCGCGGAAGAAGTGATAGGCGCAGGCGACGTAGTCATTAAAGCGGAAGCGCTCTAGGGCGCTGGTGCAGCCGTCGATGGTGGTCTGCAGGCGGTCGAGCAGCCAGCGCTCGGTAAAGCCGAGATCGAGGGCGCCCAGGCTCTGCGCCGTGGGTGCGGCCGCAAGGGGGCGCTGGCGCAAGTTCATGAGCAAGAAGCGACCGGCATTGTAGACCTTATTGGCAAAATTACGACCGGCTTCAAAGCGAGCTGGAGAGAGCTTGAGATCCTGGCCCTCGGTGGTCATTTCCAGGAGCGTAAAGCGCACTGCATCGGCACCATACCCGGGGCATTCGTAGTCGCTGCCCAGGTAGTGCTGGGTGCCGCCTTTAATCATAATCAGGGGGTCGATGCCATTGCCCTTGGACTTGGACATCTTGGCACCCTTTTCATCGAGCACCGTGCCATGGATATAGACATCGTCGAAGGGGCGCTGATTTTGCGTAAATAGGCCCATCATCACCATGCGCGCCACCCAGAAATAAATAATGCCGCGGTCAGTGACCAGGGTGCTGGTGGGATAGTAACGTTCCAGCTCCGGCGTTGCCGCGGGCCAGCCAAGGGTGGAGAAGGGCCATAGTGCCGAGGAAAACCAGGTGTCGAGGACATCCGGATCTTGGCTGATTTGGGTGCTGCCGCAGTGGGCGCACTGATTGGGATCATCCATGCCGACGGTGATCTCGCCGCAGTCGGCGCAGTGCCAGGCGGGGATGCGGTGGCCCCAGAGGATCTGCCGAGAAATGCACCAATCGCGCACCTCTTCCAGCCAGCGGCCGTAGACCTTGGCCCAGCGGCTGGGATGGAAATTGACCCGGCCCTCGGTGGTTTCCTTGAGCGCCCGCTCGGCCAGGGGTTTCATGGCGACAAACCACTGCTTGGTAACCATGGGCTCGACCGGCACCCCAGAGCGATCGCCGTGGCCCACGGCGTGGCGAATCGGGCTGCGGCCTTGGTAGACGCCCAGTTGCTCGAGTTCCTTGAGCACCGCTTTGCGACAGACAAAGCGATCCTGGCCTGCATAGTGGGCGGCCTCCGCGGTCATCAGGCCATCAAAGCCAATGCACTGGACCATGGGCAGGCCATGGCGTTGACCCACTTCGTAGTCATTGGGGTCGTGGAAGGGGGTGATCTTCACCGCGCCGGTGCCCTTTTCCGGATTGGCGTGCTCGTCGGCAATCACTGGGATTTCCCGGCCAATAATCGGCAGGGTGACGGTTTTGCCGATAAAGCTCTGATAGCGCGTATCGGAGGCGTGCACCGCCACCGCGGTATCGCCAAAGAAGGTTTCGGGCCGCGTGGTTTCCACCTCAATAAAGCCGGAGCCATCGCTTAAGGGATAGCGCAGGCGCCACATGGAACCGTCTAAATCCTGCGCTTCCACCTCGTCATCGGAGAGGGCGGTCTGCAGCACCGGGTCCCAGTTGACCATGCGTGTGCCCTGGTAGATGAGGCCGGCCTGATAGAGTTGCACAAAGATCTGGCGCACCGCCTGGGAGAGGCCCTCGTCCATGGTAAAGCGCTCGCGGCTCCAGTCGCAGGACGAGCCGAGTTTTTTGAGCTGGCCGATAATGGTGCCGCCGTACTGCTCTTTCCAGGCCCAGACGTGGCTCAAGAACGTCTCGCGGTCGAGCTCTTCGGGGACGATGCCCTGGGCGCTTAAGGCCTTGGCCACCACCGCCTGGGTGGCAATCCCGGCGTGGTCGCAGCCGGGTTGCCAGAGGGTGTCGTAGCCCTGCATGCGCCGCCAGCGCACCAGGGTGTCCTGCAGGGTATTGTTGAGGGCGTGGCCCATGTGCAAAACGCCGGTGACATTGGGCGGCGGAATCATTACCGTATAGCTCTTGGCGCCGGACTGGGCGCCAGCCCCGGCGCGGAAGCAGCCGGCTGATTCCCAGCGGTCATAGACCCGGTCCTCAACCTCGGCGGCGTTCCAGGTGGTAGCGAGTTCAGGTGATTGCGCGGTCATAATCGGCTCCCAAATCCCTGCCCGAGGTGCAGCCCAGGGCATAAGGGGCGACATCCTGGCCTTGGACAGGCATTGACAAGGGTGGGCGCGTGGCTTGCACCATGCGGGCCCCGGCTATTATCTTTGCCCATGATACCAACTACCCAAACCGCCATTCAACTCGTGGGCCCCAGTCAGCTGGCCCGCGTCGACGATAAACCCGTGCACCGCCCCGGCCCCACCCAGATCCTGGGCAAGGTGAGCTGTGTTGGTTTGTGCTTCTCCGATATGAAGCTGCTCAAGCAGTTCGACGGCCATGCCCGCAAATCGCCGGTGCTGGCCCACCTGGGCGAAGAGGTGCTCAAGGAAATCCCCAGCTATGTGCCCAATGATAAACCGACCGTGCCCGGTCACGAGGTGGTGATCGAAGTCATCGAAGTAGGGAATAAGGTGACCAGCGTCCAGGCTGGCCGCAAATACCTGGTGCAGGCCGACTGGCGCGATCTTAAAACCGCCGGCTCCAATGGCGCCTTCGGCTACAATTTTGAGGGCGGCCTGCAGCAGTATGTGCTCTTGGACGAGCGCACCACCGTTGCCGCCGATGGTACCAACTACCTGATTCCTGCCGACGAGGCCCGCTCGGTCTCGGCCACCGCCCTGGTGGAACCCTGGGCCTGCGTTGAACAGGCCTTTATCCACTTCGAGCGCCGCAATCTCAGCCCCGGCGGCACCGTCCTGCTGGTGCGCGGCCCCGGTGCCGAGCAGGCCAACGTGGACATTGATACCAGCGTCAGCGGCAAGCGCCTGTGTCTGGATCTGGGCCAGGCCTGCACCCCGCCGGCCGGCTTTACCTGCATCGGTTTGGACGCCATTGCCAATGGCTCGATTAACGATTGCCTCTTCGCCGGCGCCGATGCCGCCCTCTTCGAATCCCTGGTGCCCAAGCTGGCGACCAATGCGGTTACCCTCATTGCCACCCACGGCCAGAGCTTTGGCCGTCCGGTGTCCACCCCGGTGGGTCGGGTGCACTACGGCAATCTGCGCTTTGTCGGCGCCAGCGGCGCCAGCTTTGCCGCCGCCCAGGCCAAGATCCCGGCCACCGGTGAGGTGCGCAAGGGCGATCGCGTACACGTGGTGGGCGCCGCTGGCCCCATGGGCTCCATGGCCACCATCCGCCTGGTCAGCTCCGGCATCGATGGCATTGCCGTCGAAGCCTCGGACATGGCCACCGACCGCCTAGCGGTGCTGCGCCGCAAGGCCGAAAAAGTGGCTCAGGCCAAGGGCGTGCCCTGCCACCTCTACAATCCCAAGGAAGAGCAGGCCGAAGGCGCCCCTGACTATGTGATGATGATGGTGCCGGTGGGCCCGCTGGTGGCCGCTGCGGTCACCCAGACCAATCCCGGTGGCATTATTAATATCTTCGCCGGCATTGCCGCCGAAGTGCATCAAGACTTGGACCTGGATGCCTACGTGACCAAGGGCCTGTATTTTATCGGCACCTCCGGTTCCACCATGGAAGACATGGAAGCGGTCTTGGCCAAGGTCAATGCCGGCGAATTGGATACCAATCTCTCGGTCGGTGCGGTGTCCGGCATGGCCGGCGCCATCGAAGGCTTGGAAGCGGTGCGCGATGGCAAGGTGGCCGGCAAGATTTTGGTCTACCCCGAATTGGGCGACTTCCCGATGACCAGTCTTGAGGACTTGGTCCAGCAATTCCCCTCCATCGCGCCCCTGCTCGATGATGGCGACTGGACCAAGGCCGCCGAGGAAGAGCTGCTGCGCCTAGTGGCGCAGGGCGTCTGACCCTCTGCTATTTCGCCTTGACTGCGTTTGCGGCGGTGGTTCCTGTTTAGGGATCCACCGCCGTGATCATTTATGGAGCCCCCCATGACCTGCGTTGCTGTCATTGATATTGGCAAGACCAATAAAAAACTTTGCTGCTTTGACGAGCGCTTAGAGTTGCTGGATCAGGTTTCTGCGGCTTTCCCGACCCTGCCTGGCGAGCACGGCTTGCTCTACGAGGATGTGGAGGGGATTTGGGCCTGGTATCAAGAACAATTGCCCGCCCTCTATCGGCGTCATCCTTTTAGCGCCATTGCGGTGACCACCCACGGTGCCACCTATGCCCTATTGGATGCTCAGGGCGCCCTGGCCCATCCGGTGGTGGCCTATGATTCGCCCCTTGATGGGCCAGCCCAACGGCGACTCGACGAGGCCTTCTACCAGCGCTGTGGGCCCCTGCGGGAACTCCAGGTAGAGACCGGAACCTGCGATTTGCCGCTTTTGATCAATTCGGCCAAATCCTTGCTTTATTTGCAGCAATTAGCGCCAGAGCGTCTGGCCAAGGCCGCTACCCTGCTCTGGTATCCCCAATACTGGTCCTATTGCTTGACCGGTGCCTTAGGGGCAGAAGTCACCTACACCGCGAACCACAGCTTCCTCTTCGATATTCAGCGCCGCTGCCCCTCCTCGGTAGCTCGGGCTTTGGGGGTGGAATCCTTACTGCGCTTGCCGCTTGGTCGGCCTGGTGATCACTTGGGCAATTTGCATCCAGATCTTCAGCAGCGTTGGGGCCTGCCAGAAATGCCGGTGGCGGTGGGTATTCACGACTCCAATGCCGCCCTATTGCCGTATTTGCTCAAACACCCGAACCGTGATTTTGTTCTCAATAGCACCGGTACCTGGTGTGTTGCCATGCATCGCGTGCCCCAGGCGCTGTATCGCGAGGAAGAACTCGAGCAGAAGATTATCTTTAATATCGATGCCCTCGGCCAATTGCATAAGACCAGCTTTTTAATGGGGGGGCAAGACTATGCCCTCTATGCGGGTATGATTGGCGGTAATGATCCCGGCTTTGATCAGACCCGGGTGGATGGCCACCTTGCAGAGCTTGGCAATGCCATTTTACCCGGAGCCCACCCCAGCCAATTTCCTGGCATGCACGGCGGTGCCAGTGGCCACAAGGGCGAGTCGCGAATTTCCTGGTCCTTAGAGGAGCTCTCCGGGGGTGGCCCTGAATGGCTGCGGCAGCCAGAAAAAGCATACGATTACTTGAATGCGTCCCTCGCCATTCAAACCACCGTTGCCCTGGCGCGCACGGATATGCAAGCCCAGAGCACCGTCTTTGTCGAAGGGGGCTTTCGCAATAACTCCACTTATGTCGCCCTCCTCGCAGCCCTCCTCCCCGAGGCCTCGGTGGTGCTCACCGATTTATCACAGGCGACTGCCGCGGGCACTGCCCTATTGGCCTTGGATCTCGTCGTGGATGCCGATCTGCGCAGTTTAGCCAGCCACTTAGAGATTCAGGAGCACCACGTTCCAGCACCCCGGCTGGAGCATTTGGCGGCTTACAGTGAGGACTATCTCCGTCTCGCGCGGCCCAGTCAGCGCTAGTACATCGCCCTCAATTTTCCTGCCGCCCTTGCTTGCTGCACACCCGCATCGAGGCAATGGGGCTTCTTGGCTCATCTTGCTGCCTCGCTGCCCGTCCGGGGCAAGAGCATAGGGTTTGAGCCTGCAGATGATCGATACCGAGTGGAAAGCATGGAACGAAGCAAGGTCGCCAAGCCCGACCTTGCGAATGATTGGGTGATGCCTACTATGTAGTGCAATAATCATGCCGCTCGAACCGCAATTATTCCTCACCGATGATCGTCTCAGGGCAATCCTTCATATCCCGGCGGGGATAATGTTGGATCTGCCCCGGCTGCGTGCGATGGTTGCTGAGGCCAAGGTCTGCGTTGGTCTGCGTTCGCAGGTGCTCCAAGAGGCGACCCAAGTAAGCGATAGCGATCGAGATCTGGTGATCGCGGTGGGGGATCCCCCGCGTTCTCCTTGGTTTTGGCGCCTTCGCCCGGAGTGCCAAGGCAATCTTAGGAGTGTCGAGCCTGGCCAAGTGATCGCAGATCAGGTTTGCGATGAAGCGCGATCCTGCGCCGATGGATTAAGTGTTGATGGTAAAGTCTTGCCTAGCAAGCGTGATGAAATCTGCGACGTTATCCTGGGGGCTGGTTTGGCTCGCCAGGGGAATGAGTTGCAAGCCACTGCTGAAGGACTGCTTAAGGCTGGCCAGGGTGTTTTGTGGGAAATCGTCGAGGACCCGCGAGGCAAGGCTAAGCGCGATGCCATTTTATTTACCTCTGATGATATGCACAGTGCATGGGTACGCTTAGAGCCCGGCAGTTTTATTCCAATGGAAATTATCCAGCGCCTGCTGGCGGAGAAGGGGGTGGTTTACGGCCTTATTCCCGATGCGATCAATATCATTGCTAAGGGTGTACAAACCGCACAGACGATAGAACTGGCGCGTGGAATCTACGCCCAGGATGGAGAAAATGGGGCGATCGAGTTCCTCATTGACGATCGTATCAATTATGAAGTGCGAGAAGACGGGACCTTCGATTTCCGCGCTGCCAATCCCATTTGCGAGGTGCAACGCGATCAGGTATTGGCCCGTTTTACCGCCCCGGGTCAGGGTACTCCTGGCATGACCATACGCGGTCAGCGCTTAGAACCGAAAGCGGGCAAGCCCTGTGACCCAAACCGCTTTTGTGGCGAGGGCGTGCGTATTGTAAACATTGGTGACGACGGTGCCGGTGAGTTACATTCCGAAAAGAATGGTGTTTACAACAAATTGGTAACCGGGAAAATACAAGTTAAGGAACAAGTTATTATCGATGGCGATGTTGATATGAAGAGCGGCAATGTGGAAACCGAATATCCGATCCGCATAACCGGTGACATCAAATCTGGATTCATTGTGAAAAGCAATTGCGATATTGTGGTTGATGGATCAATCGAAGATGCGCGCGTTTCGGCGCAGGGGAATTTACAGGTGAAGGGGGGCATTCTGCCTGGGCAGAATCGAGTTAAAGCTCATGGCGATATCCAGGCGCGGTTTATTGAGGGCCGGCATATCAAGGCCCGTTCCCTCTTGGTATCGAGTTCAATTCGGCACTGCACGGTCTATTCCACCGGCGAGGTGGTAGCCCAAGAGATCATTGGCGGGCAAGTGGTGGCGGCAGAAAATATTGTTATCAAACAGGCCGGTGATGAAATGGAGCAGCGCACGGTTCTTCAGGCAGGCGTTGACCCCATGCAGCAGTCACAGTTTGATGAGGCGATCGAGTCTAAACAAAGGTTAGAGCCTGAACTTGCCCGTAAGAAGGATGCACTTAAGGCAGCGGTGAATAACGCCAATCAATTAGCAAAGAAGGCGACTCAGTTAACCTCTCAATCAGTTTCTCCAAAGCACCTTAAGAAAGTGGCGCAGGAAGGGCGCGAAGCCTTAGAACGCTCGCGGGCTCTGCGTCAAGAGTTAGAGGCGCTGCAGGCACGCTTGGCAGCGATTGAGGTAGACATTGGCAATTACGAAAACGCCAGTAGCCGGTCGGCGAAATGTACGGTACAGGTGGGATCGGCTTATTATCCAGGGGTCGAGGTGCGTATTGGCCGGCATGCACGCAAACGCATGGTTGGTGGTGGTGGGGCCTGCATTTTCCGCATCGAAGGTGGGGTGATTGTCCACTGACAACGATTACCTCGGTTTACTGCGGGAGTCAACGATCAGCGCAGTTCGTCAATAACCTCTCGTCGTTGGTTTTCCCGCGGCCAATGGGGTTTGCTTATCCCAAGTCTGCTCTGCACCCGATGGTGGGCGAAAAGGGTGTCCCTTGCTTACGTTTGCCCCTCCAGCCTTAGGGTCGATGAACCACCAGCAGGGCGGTGAGGATATCCAGGGCCCGTTCCAGTTGGGGATCAGAGAGGGATGCCAATTCGGGGCTGAGATCTTTACCCTGGGCTTCAAGCCAGCGCCGCTGGGCTAGGCGGTAGCGGTTGAGCGGGCTGTGCTCCACCTGGATATCTGGGCTAAGGCCGACACCGGCCAGGCTTTTGTTGTGGGGGGTAAGAAAGCGCGCCACGGTGAGTCGCAGGCTGGCGCCTGAGTCGAGGCGGAAGGTTTGTTGCACGCTGTCCTTGCCCTGGCTGGGACTGCCGATGATGACCGCCCGGCGATGATCTTGAAGGGCGGCGGCAAGCACTTCGGCGGCGGAGGCGGTGGAGCCATCAATGAGTACCGCCAGGGGCATGGGTGGCAGGGTATTGTCGCCCCGGGCCAACCAGTCCTTATGCCGGGCGGGGCTGCGTCCGCGCTGCCGGGCCAGTACCATCGGTCGCTCAGCCGAACCGCTGAGAAAGGCATCAGCGATTTCCACCGCCGCTGGGATGCTGCCGCCGCCATTGCCGCGCAGGTCGATAATCAGGGCCTGTAGTCCCGCCTCCTGCAGGCTGTCTACGGCTTGCCGGAAGGCCCTGCCGCTGGTGGTTTGTGGGCCTTCTCTGGTGCCGGTGGCGGGCGCTGCCTGCTCACTGCGGCCGAGCAGACGATGGATTTCAATGAGCCCCATGCCCGGGCGCATAACCAGGGCGCGGCCCAGGCCGTGGTCATCAAGGGGCTGCTGGTGCAGTTCTAGTTCTCGTTCTTGGCCATCTGGCCCGCGCACCCGCAGCTGCAGGCGATCACCGGCTCGGCCTAGAATGCGGCCCACCTGCTCGGCGGAGAGGCCAAGGAGACGCTGTTCAGCGCTGCGCAAAAGGATGTCGCCGGGGAAGAGACCTTGGCTAAAGGCCTGGGATCGGGGGAGAACCCGACGCACTACAGCGCTGCCGGTGATGGGATCATAGTGCCAATCGAAGCCAAAGCCGCGATCGGCCTGGCTAATGGAGGCGGGATTGAGGGCGGTTTGTTCGCTGTCGGTATAGGAGCTGTGGCGATCCAGCTGCTGTACCATGCCTTGCAAGGCACCCTGCCATAAGCGGTGCCGGTCGACGGCATCGACAAATTCTCGCTCTACCAGGGCCATGACTTCTTCGACGGCGCGGAAGCGCTCCAGGCGTTGCCGAAGATCTGGGTCGGTGGGCTCGGTGCCGTGCAAACCGGGGCCCAGGGCCATGAATCCGCAGAGGGCAAGCATGACTGGCCTTAGGAATCCGCCGGCCTTCGGTAGCAGCGTTTTCATCCTGCATCTCCCCATGGGCTTGGAGCTTATGGGCCCTGTCCCGGTAATCTGAATTGAGGTATCTGGCGCATCAGGCCATGGACCATTGCAGGAGTTTACGCCATTACCGTGCCGACTTTCAAGCAGCGATTTTCCCGCCTTACGATAGACCTTTGCCTGCGTATAAGTTAAGGATACCCTATTGACCATGCGCCTGAGCTTACGATGCATTGCTGCGATCTGGCTGATCTCGCTCCTGGTACCGGGGCTGCTGGGATCTGCGTGCTTGCGCTGCCTGGATCAGGGCGGCGGGGCGAGTGAAATCCGCCTCTCCCTTGAGTTCAGCGCCGTCCGGCCCACGGTGTCCCCGCCTTGCTGCAGCGCCGGAGATGGCATCCAGAGCCGCTTGGCCGTGGCCGGCGTTCACCCCGAGGCCTGTCACGGAAGCCTTCGCTGCGCCTGTCCGCGTCCCCCGCAAGAAGCTATTTTGGCCCAGACGGTGGAAAAACCGAACCCAGTCATGGCGGTTCAAGACGCAGCGCCGGGGCCAGCGTCGTTGGTGACGGCCTCTATTACAGCGGCCCCAATCCCGCTGCCCTGGTCGTACAGGGTCTCCGGGCCCTTGCTGCATCTGCAGCACTGCCGCTGGCTGATCTAAGTCCCTTTCAGTGATCCTCTCCCTGAGGAATGGCCGCTGTCTTGGTTGACGTGCGGCTTAACCCTCGCGATCCACTGAAAGGAAAAACATGTTATTAAGGTTTTTTGCTCCAACTAACCGCAGCCCTTCGTGGCTGGTGATTGCCCTTCTCGCCTGCGCCATGTTGCTGCCTGGCCAACTGCTGGCTAGCGAAGCGGCGGAAGATGCCGCTAAGCCCTATCCAAGCCAGGTTTGTCTGGTAGCCGACCAGCCCCTAGGTTCCATGGGCGATCCCTATGTCTTTGTTCACGAGGGCTACGAGATCAAATTTTGCTGTCGTGGTTGCATGCCGGCTTTTCGGCGCAATACCGAGCAATTCATGACCAAGCTCAAGGCCATGCATGCCGCCGCTGAATCAGGCGATCATGGGGCCGAGGAATCCGCTGACGAGTGAGCGGCTGAGTGTTGTTGTCGCCCTGGGCTGCTTGCGGCCCGGGGCGGCTGCAGGCTCATCGAGTCTCGGTTTTTTACGGTTTTCATGATTTTAGACCTCGCCCGGGCAACTGGGCGTTGAGGAGTGCGTATGTCTTCGCCCGCCCTGCCCGCCTATCCCCGCCTGCCTGCTTGGTGGCTGGTATTGCTGATCCTTGCCACCTTTATCCTTGCCCTGGTGCTGGGGATATGGCTGGGCCCTCGCCTGGGGGAGGTGGCTGATCGCTTGCTGCCCGAAAGTCAGGCCCACGCCGAACGCGGCGCTACATCGGGGCCCACGGTATGGTACCAATCGCAGATGCATCCCTGGGTGATTCAGCCCTATCCGGGGCTGTGTCCCATTTGCGGCATGGATCTCACCCCGGTGGATCCGGCCCGCTTTGGCGCCGAGGTGACGGTCTCGCCGATTACGGTGCAAAATATTGGCATAAGCGCCCAGCCGGCCCGCCGCGGCGGTCTTAGCCGCACCGTGCGTAGCGTCGGGGTTGTCGAATTCGATCCCGGTCGCTTGCACGATATTAATCTGCGCAGCGCTGCCTGGATTGAAAATCTTCAGGTGGCGGCGGCGGGTGACCGGGTGCGCGCCGGCGATCATCTCTTCGATTTGGTAAGCCAAGAACTCTACGCTGCTCAGGTGGAATACCTCCAGGTACGGCATGACCCACGGCTCATCGAAAGCGTACGGCGGCGTTTAGCCTGGCTCGGCATGCCGGACCTCAGCGCCCTCGAGGCCGCCGGTCAGCCCTTGGAACGGGTGCCGGTGCACAGCCCTATCAATGGCGTGGTAATGTCCCGTGAGGCGGTGGAGGGCATGCGCATGAGCGCCGGCAGCAGCGTCCTTACCCTGGCCAATGACGAGCAGCTCTGGCTGCGGGTAACCCTTTTTGAGCATCAGTTGTCAGAGCTTGAGCCGGGCATGAGCGCCCAGGTTCGGCTGCGCGATGGGCGCGAGATCAAGGGGCATTTGGCCTATATCGAGCCTACTCTCGATACCCGCACTCGCTCCCTAAGTGCGCGCATTATCCTCGATAATAGCGACGGTCTGCTACGCCCCGGTGCTTTTGCACAGGTGCGCATTCCCCTATCGAGCCAGGAGGCGCTGTTGGTTCCGCGCTCGGCGGTGGTTTCCACGGGTGAGCGTGATGTGCTCTTTTTAAGCCTGGGCCGCGGCCGCTTTGCCCCGCGCCAGGTACAATTGGGAATTGAAGATGATCTGGGCATGGTGGCAATTACTGAAGGTTTGGCCGAGGGCGAACAGGTGGTGGTCTCCGGCCAGTTCCTCATTGATGCCGAAAGCCGGATGATTGAAGCCATCGCTCGTCAGATTTTCCCGGATCGGGATTTGGCCCAGGACCGGGCTCCCAGCTCGCCAGCCCCCAGGCCCTCCAGCGAAGGTCCCTACACGCCCCTTCTTACTGCCTATGCAGCCCTTTCCGAAAGACTGTACGCTGACGATGCGCAGGCAGCAATGGAGGCGGTGCCGGCCCTTGGGCAAGCGGCCGAAGCCATCGATGGACTTTCCTCGGAGATTTCCGATGCCCTCGGTGAATTGGCATCAGCAACGGATCTCAAAAGCCTGCGCTGGGCCTTTGGCGCCCTGGGCATTGCCCTGCGCGATACCTTTGAGGCCCAGCCCCGGGCCGAGGCGGCGGGCTGGACGGCCTTCCACTGCGGCATGGCTCCGGCCCCCGACGATGGGTGGTGGCTGCAGGAAGAGGACGAGGAGGCGCGCAATCCCTTCTTTGGCGCCCGCCACGGCATGCGTGCCTGTCATGTGGATGCGCGTGTCATGCCCGCACCGGCAGCCGCCGATGGCCCCGGCGAGGCTGCACAGCAGGGGCCCTGGCCAGCTTTCCTGCAAGGTTATGAGGCATTGAGCGCTGCCCTCTATGCCGACGATGCGGCGGCTGCCCAGGGCGCCGCCGCCGAACTAACAGCCCCGGTGACGGCATTGGAAGCGGCGGTGGCGGCCCTCCAGGCAGCCACCGAGCTTGCGGGTCTGCGTGTCGCCTTTGGCGACCTCGGCGTTGCCCTGCGCGATCTCGCCGCCGAGGCCCTGCCGCCGGCCCTTGCAAGCTGGACGGTATTGTACTGCGGCATGGCCCCCGGCGCCGCTGAGGACGGGGTATGGCTGCAAGCTGATGATGCGGAGGCGCGCAATCCCTTCTTTGGCGCCCGGCATGGCATGCGTGCTTGCCACGTCAACGCCCATGCCGCGGGGGCCCGCCCATGATTGCATCCCTCATTCGTGCGGCCATTGGTAATCGCTTATTGGTGCTATTGGTTACCGTCGCTCTCATCGGTGGCGGCATCCATGCCTCCCGGGTCCTCACCGTCGACGCCATTCCCGATCTCTCCGATGTCCAAGTGATCGTGCGCAGCGAGTGGCCGGGGGCGGCGCCCGAGGTGATGGAAGATCAGGTCACTTTTCCCCTGGCTAGCGCCCTCTTAGGGGTGCCCGGGGCCGAGACCGTGCGTGCGGTGTCGATGTTCAATGACTCCTTTATCTATGTTATTTTCCGCGACGGCACCGATCCCTACTGGGCCCGTACCCGGGTGGCGGAGCAGCTTTCCTCCCTCGCCGCCTCCTTGCCGGAGGGGGCCCGTGCCGATTTGGGCCCCGATGCCTCGGGCATTGGTTGGATCTACCAGTATGTCTTAACCACCGGGCCCTATTCGCCGGACCATTCTCAGGGCTGGTGGCGTGATGATGAGCAAGATCGCTGGTATGGCAGCCTCGGCGAGGTCCCCGCCGAGCGTCGCGCAGCGGTACGCTTGCAGCGCATTGCCGAGCGCGAGGAAACCCGCTTTATCGATCCCTTAACTGGCCTGAGCTGGACCGATCCCAGCCTCGCCCCGGCCGACCGCCGCAGCCACCTGCAGCAACTCACCACCAGCCGCCAGCTGCGCCACGATCCGATCACCGGCAGCGCCCTGGTAGAGCCGGATATCAACCTATCAGAATTGCGCTCGCTGCAGGATTTTTTCCTGCGCTATGAACTTACCGCGGTGCGCGGGGTCAGCGAGGTCGCCAGCATTGGCGGTTTTCAAAAGCAGTACCAAATCACCATCGATCCGGATCGATTACTTGCCTTCGATGTCGATATGGCCAGCATTGCGCGGGCGGTGGCGGCGTCGAATCAAGACGTTGGTGGCCGGGGGCTTGAACGCGGTGGTTTTGAACTCATGGTGCGCAGCCGTGGTTTTCTCGGTGATCTCTCCCCCGCCGCCGAGGCGGCGGCCCGCGAGGAAGGCCCCATCGCCCTGTCTCGTGCCCGCTCGGCCCAGGTACGCGCTGATCTTCGGGCCATCTCCCTTGGCACCAATGCCGATGGGGTACCCTTGCGCCTGGGCGATATTGCCACCATTGAGGAAGGGCCGCAGATCCGTTCCGGCATTGTCGAGTGGAATGGTGAAGGTGAGACGGTGGGCGGCATTGTGGTTATGCGCCACGGCGAGAACGCCCGCCAGGTGATTAGCCGAATTCAAGCGCGGCTGGATGACCTGCGTCTGGCCCTGCCCCCCGGGGTAGAGGTGGCGGTGGCCTATGACCGCTCTGATCTCATCGATCGCGCCATTGGCACCTTGCAGCGTATTCTTATCCAAGAGATCGCTGTGGTCTCGCTGGTGGTGCTGCTTTTCTTACTGCACGCCCGCAGCGCCCTGGTGGCGGTGGTGGTATTGCCGACGGCGGTGCTTTCAGCCCTCATCGCCATGCAACTCTTGGGGATCAACGCGAATATTATGAGCCTCGGTGGTATTGCCATTGCCATTGGGGTAATGGTCGACTCATCGATAATTACGGTGGAAGCAGCGCACCGCGCCCTAGAGGAAGAACGACAGCGCGTCGCTGCAGGTGAGGAGCCACGACCGCGGCTGGCCATACTCAGCGAGGCCACCTGCGGGGTGGGTCCGGCCCTCTTCGCCTCTCTTTTGATTATCACCGTTTCTTTCCTGCCGATTTTCGTTCTCACTGGGCAAAGCGGGCGCCTATTTACGCCCCTGGCCTGGACCAAAACCCTGGCCATGGCCGCTGCCACCCTGCTCTCGATTTCCCTCATTCCGGTTTTGGTCACCCTGCTGGTCAGCGATGATAGCTTGCCTGGCCGCTGGTCGCGGCGCGCCCGGATCCTCTTTTGTGCGTTCATTATCCTCGCTCCGGCCCTGCTCTTGGCCCTGATGCCCCTGCCCAGTTTAGAGGCCTGGCGCTGGTGGATGGTTGCCGGCTGGGTGGTCTTGAGCGCGATAATTGTTCTGCCCCAGCGCTTACACGACGAGGACCGGCATCTGCTTACCCGCTTGCTGCGTCGGATCTACGATCCCTTTTTTGCCCTCGGCATGGCGGCTCCGCGAACCACCTTAGTTATTGCCGCGGTGCTGGTGGCGGCGACCTTCGCCGGGCCCTACCAGC
>REDX01000220.1 GCA_007695355.1 Planctomycetota bacterium | reverse complement strand
AGTGGCCCATCATATTATACCCGCCGGCCGGCCGGCCCATATCTTGGTGCGTGAAGTTGCCGCTCTGGTGGAGCCGAAGTCAGCAAAGCCAGGGCAAACAGACGATGGGCAGCGATAGCACGGCAGTCTTAGAGAGGAGTGCACCAGGGCTTTTGGGCTTCCGCTATGCAAGGCCCCGATGTGAAA
Source organism: Planctomycetota bacterium (assembly GCA_007695355.1). Classification (GTDB taxonomy): domain Bacteria; phylum Planctomycetota; class UBA11346; order UBA11346; family UBA11346; genus REDP01. Next base: position 4,046 of record REDX01000220.1, on the reverse strand, counting down.
GCCACTCGGGTGCTTTAGCGCCGGCAAGACAGGGACTCTAGCGAGGCCGGACGCCGGCCCGTGGACATCTCTAGCCCATTCTAACCCATTGAGAGTCAGTCAGTTCAGCTGGTATGGAAATATCGGGCAGTGACCGTTTGAGGCGCAGCACAGGTAAAATGGCGGCATGGGTGTATGCGGAAGGAAACTACCGGATAATTCATTGGCGGTATACAGCCACAACATCTGGTGTAATCGCTTTACGGGCCACTACTGGTAGTGTTAACTGCGCGCCCTTCCCCCATAATCCCGGAGCAGCAATGACCCCGTCACTCCATAGCGAAAACGCTTTGTCGCCTTCCTCAGCCCAGCTTCCCGCATTGACGACCCAGCAGGTCCTTAAGCGAGATGGCAGCACCGCCAGCTTTGATGCTCGGCGCATTATTACCGCGATTGCCAAGGCGGGGGCGGCGACTGGGGAATTTGGCCCCAGCGTGGCGGAGCGGCTCGGCTTGAAGGTGCAGGCCATGTTGTCAATGCAGGAGGGCCAAGCCTATGAAGTGGAGCGCATCCAGGATATTGTCGAAGAGGTCCTATTGGCATCACCCTATCGCGCTAGCGCCAAGGCCTACATTATCTACCGCGATCAACATAGCCGCTTGCGTGAACTGACGACGGCAGCCCGCGCCGATCTCCTAGATGCGTATTTGGCGAAATTGGATTGGCAGGTCAATGAAAACGCCAATATGGCCTATTCCCTGCAGGGCCTCAATAACTACTTGGCTTCTGAGGTGTCGAAAACCTATTGGTTAAATCGCGTTTATCCCGCTGAAATTCGTGAGGCTCATTCAGGGGGGGATTTTCACATTCACGACCTTGGTCAGCTATCCGTATACTGCGTAGGCTGGGATCTGGCTGATTTATTGGAACAGGGATTCCGCGGTGCCCCTGGAAAAAGCGAGAGTCGACCGGCCAAGCACTTCCGTGCTGCCCTTGGCCAAATCGTAAACTTCTTTTACACTTTGCAGGGCGAGGCGGCTGGCGCCCAGGCGTTCTCCTCTGTCGATACCTACTTGGCCCCCTTTATTCGTGCCGATGGCCTGGATCCCGTTGAGGTGCGGCAGGCCTTGCAAGAGTTTGTCTTTAATCTCAATGTGCCAACCCGAGTCGGCTTCCAGACTCCGTTTACGAATGTCACCCTAGATCTCGAGGTGCCATCGCAGATGCGCGACGAACCGGTTATCCTCGGTGGGAAGCGCCTCGAAGATAGCCGATATGGCGATTACCAATACGAAATGGATTTGTTCAATCAGGCGTTTTTTGAGGTTATGGCCGAAGGTGATGCCAAGGGGCGCGTATTTACCTTCCCCATCCCGACGATAAACATTGGTCCAGATTTCAACTTCACCGATCCTCGCCATGATAAGCTTTGGGAAGTCACTGCTCGCTATGGCATTCCATATTTTGCGAATTTCGTTAACTCTGACCTTTCGCCAGAGGATGCTCGTTCCATGTGCTGTCGCTTGCGCTTGGATACCCGCAAACTTGACAAGCGCGGCGGTGGGCTTTTTGGTGCCAATCCGCTTACCGGATCGATTGGCGTGGTGACTATGAATTTGCCCCGTCTCGGCCACACCTGCGCCAGCGAAGATGAATTTATTGAGCGCCTACTGGCGCTGATGGATTTGGCGAAAGATAGCCTTGAGATTAAGCGCAAAACCTTAGAGCGCTTGACCGATGCCCGCCTTTATCCTTATAGCAGTTACTACCTTTCGTCGATCAAAGAGCGTCGTGGGCAGTGGTGGCATAATCACTTCTCTACTATTGGACTTGTCGGCCTCAATGAGGCTGCGGTCAATCTCATGGGAGTCGATATTGCTGAAGAACGGGGCCGGACCTTTGGCTTGCGTGTCCTAGACGCCATGCGCGAGCGTCTCGCCGACTACCAAGAAGAGACCGGTCATTTCTATAATTTGGAGGCGACTCCCGCAGAGGGCACCAGTTACCGTCTTGCCAGGCTTGATGCCGAGCACCACCACGGGATCCACTTTGCCCATCCCGACAGCGCCGAACCATATTATAGCAACTCTTCCCAGTTGCCGGTGCAGCATACCGAGGATGTGATAGAACTCCTCGATCATCAGGATGCATTTCAATCTCGCTATACCGGCGGCACGGTGCAGCACATTTATCTCGGCGAAGCGGTTGCCGATCCGGCAGCGGTTCGGGAATTCGTGCGCATGGTGACCCATGAATACCGTCTCCCCTATGTTAGCGTAACTCCAACCTTCTCAGTATGCCCTGAACACGGCTATCAATCCGGGCGCCACCATAGTTGCCCGCACTGCGGCCGTGAAAGTGAAGTTTATTCCCGGGTCGTTGGTTATCTTCGCCCGGTAGAACAGTGGAACCGTGGTAAGCAGGCCGAATTTGGCGTACGTGCCACCTTTGATGCAGGCATGTACCCCGCAATATGAGCGCTGCCTCATTCGCCGCCGCTGCGAAAACTGTGTCCATTGCGATGCCGGTAGTCATGCCGGCCATCGCTGGCATTCAGCCGCTTTCATTGCAAGATTTCCCCGGTACCCCGGCAGCTATTCTGTTTACCCGTGGTTGTAATTTGCGCTGTTCGTATTGCCATAACCCGCAACTCCTGGGTCCTGGTGTGGATTTACCGGCGGCCCAGGTTTGGGAGTTTCTCTGTCGGCGGCAAGGGCGCCTCAAGGGAATCGTGATTACGGGTGGCGAACCAACGTTGCAGGCAGGGCTTATTGAATTTTTGACGGCCCTGCGTCAACTGGGATATCTGATTAAACTTGATAGTAACGGCATGCGGCCTGAGGTGATTGACGCCGCGGTGAACGCCGGCCTTGTTGATCATGTGAGTTTGGATTGGAAGGTTGCCCCAGGTGATGAGGATTGGTGCGGGCTACCAACGGATGCTTGCCAGCGCTTGCAGCAGTGTGCAGCTGCAGTGCGCCGTGCTGGCGTCACCCTGGAATGGCGAACCACCGTTCTTGAGCCTTTGCATAATGCAGAAAAATTGACTGCCATTGCCGCTCACTTTCAGTCTGGAGATCAATGGTCTCTGCAGTCGTTTCGCTGCCAGGGTGAATTACTTGATTCATCAGTGGAAATGGCCGCCCCCGCTCATGAGCTCCTCAATATCATTGTGCGCGCCCATTCTCATCTGTGTTGCGCTATTAAATAAGTGCGGGCACTTGGTCAGCATTGCCTGCCTCGGGGATCAGGGCCGCGCAAAGCTCGCTCCGGGAGCGCCGAGCCAATGGCGGGAAGCTAAGGGCCCCCCTGGGATCGCCGAGTTGTACTCGGCCAATGAAAACAGCGCCCGCGAAGCGGGCCATCCTCTTCCAGGGTCCTTAACTTCCCGCCATTGAGCGCCGAGCTCCAGCTCGGCAGTGTCATTTCGGGTCAAATTTGCAGTACAAATTGTCGATATGATCGCATAAAATGCAAATAGTAAACGGATTTTGCGGGCTTTGAGTGACCCTGCCTCGGGGATGGCGCTGGCGCTTGCTTGTGAAGAGATGACTCCTATTATGAAACTCCTATGAGATATACGTATGCATTGATAGCATTGTGTTTACTCTCGGCCGTAGCCCTTGCCTTTTCGCTGGCATTTCTGCCTAGCGGGTCTTTGGATAGCAATTCAGGATCTCAGGATGTTCGGGGAATTTCCATATTGATCGTTGGCGATCCCTTTGCTCCGATACTCGAGCAAGAGGCCTCTGGCCTGTTGGCACCTCTTGGGCTTACTGCGAACTTCGAGCGAGCGGGCTATGACGCCATTCGCGAGATTATTTTGGCGGAAAAATCTCTTCCGAGCGAAAGTTTTGATATCGTCGCCTTCGATGTGGTATGGACCAGCGAATTCGCAAAACGAGGGGCCTTAATATCTATTGATGGCTTTTATCGAGACGATCCACAAGGAATCAGGCTAGATCAATTTCTTGAGCCAGCCTTGGACGGCATTAGGGCGGATGGCGCACTGTACGGGTTACCGATTCAACCCCATGCAGAATTGTTATGGTATCGCACCGATCTCC
>REDX01000061.1 GCA_007695355.1 Planctomycetota bacterium | reverse complement strand
GGAGGGGTTACCCCCTCGCATCCTTAGCAAGGATGTGCATTCAGCCGCTCTGCCATCTCTCCAGAACGCTGTCATTGATGAGGCGCAGAACATAGAGGACCTCGGTCTATGGTCAAGCCGGGGATCTTGGAGTCGTTACGGGACCGTGCGTAAGGCGCGAAGGGGAAATTTCCAGATTGGGGGGGGCTAGGCCGGGTGCTGCCAGTTCGGTTGTGCCTGGCCGTAGTCAATGGCGCTTAGAGTTAGCCCTTTGGCCGGCGCCACGTCTCCTACCCGCGAGGCTTGGCGGCCTGCGGCAATGGCGGCGCTAAAGCTTATGAGGCTCTCTCCATCCCGGCTGGCGATGCTGAGCATGGCCCCCACCATGCCGCGTACCTGCTTATAGAGGAAGCCGGTGCCGCAGACTTCATAGGTAAGCCATTGTCCCCGTTGGTCTTCATCGAATTCCCATTGCGAGCGCAGGATATGTCGCTGTGGGGACCAGAGATCGCTGGCGTCGCCGCGGAGGCAGGCGAAGCCACTGAGGTCGTGCTGGCCAAGGAAAAGATGGGCGGCTTGTTGGAGGATGTCGTGGCGAGGCTGTCGGCGCAGCCATAGGCAGTGCTGCTGGTGCAGGGGTGGGGCGCCAGAGCAGAGAATGCGGTAGCGGTAGGTTTTGCTGCGGGCGCTGCGCCAGGCGTCCCAGTCGGCGGCCACCGCGGCGGCGGCGAGGCAGCTGGCGTGTCGCTGGTGGTCGGGCCAGCGAAGGAGGCCATTGAGGGCTTGGACGAGCTTTGTCGGCGACCAGTTTTGGTTGAGGTCGCAGTGGACGGTGAAGCAACTGGCGGCAACGCCAGCATCCAATCGGCTGCAGCATTGGAGGCTGGCAGCGGTGCCCGGGCAGAGTTGATCGAGGCATTCGGCGAGGTGGCGATGAAGGGTGGGGATGGGGGCGGGCTGGATGGCCGTTCCCGCATAGTGGGTGCCGGCCAATTCCAGAAGCAGGGCATAGCGCTGTCCATTCACGACCATCGTGGTCACTAACGCCGACGCCGTCGTCGCCGGGGACGACGATCCGAATCCTTGCGCTCGCCACTGATTTCATGGGGAGAGGCGATAATCGAGGCGGGTTCGTCGGCGCGCCGTCTACCACCGCCGGTGATGCCGCGAAAGGAGAAAATGTCCCGTTGATCGGGCGTATCAACCCAGCCCCCAATCGGGGCCGGGAGGCGTTCGCGCAGGGTAAGCCAACGCTCCTGCATAATATGGAGTTCGGGAATGTGGCCGAAGGCCAAGTCGTGCAGGCGCCAGATCCAGTCAAATTCACTACCGCTGACAAAGCGCTGGGTTTGCTTTGGACGGTTGGCGTTGTAGAGCAGGTAGAGTTGGCCGCGTAATAACACGCTTACGGAGGTTAAGAGGCGCTTGGGTAGATCCATTTCACGGGATATACTGCGAACCTCATCAAGCATCCGGGCGCTGTGGTGTTGGAAGTTGTCGTGTTCGGTATCAACTTCGTCGAGCATCGGCAGGAAAAGGCCGGCAGCGAGGACTTCCAGAGGCAGAAAGCGGCCTTGCTGGGCATGCTGTTCAACCACATCAAAGAATTCGGTGACCTGTTCAAGTCCCTCACGACCAATCGCTGCTACCCAGGTGGGGAAGATGTGGTCAAGCATGCCGTACTCATCGAGTAGGGCGAGGCCACGGTGGCGATTCTTTTGGGTGAGAATACGGAAAATTTCTTCGGTGACTCGAAAGCGGCTGGCCTTGTCAATCTCCGGGGCGCAATTATGAATGGCCTCGGCGGTATTTGCTTCAATGGAGAAGTCAAAGCGAGCAGCAAATTTAATCGCCCGCAGCATACGCACCGGATCTTCGCGGAAACGCAGTCCAGGGTCACCGATAGAGCGAATGATTCCATCTTCAACGTCTCGCACGCCGCCGACATAGTCGACAATGGAAAAATCATGAATTGAATAATAAAGGGCGTTGCAGGTGAAATCTCGTCGCAGGGCATCGGTTTCTAGGGTGCCCCACATGCGATCATCATCGAGGGGTAAGTCGGCTTCGCTTTGCAGCATGTCGTTATCGACATCTGGCTGCACGGTACGCCGGAGAGTGGCAACTTCGATGTTCTTGGGGCCAAAAAAAATGTGCACCAGACGAAAGCGACGGCCGATAATGCGCGAGTTGCGAAAAAGTCGGCGCAATTCCATGGGCCGGGCATTAGTGGCGATATCGAAGTCCTTGGGAGCGACATCGCCGCGAAGAATATCGCGTACGGCCCCGCCAACCAGGTAAGCTTCGTAGCCCTCATGTTTGAGGCGGTAGAGAATTCGCACCACGTCAGGATCGAGCATCGAGCGCGAGATAGGATGGTTTTCGCGGGCGATGGTGGTGGGCTCTAAGGGGCTTAGCATGGGTGACCCTTGGTCTCCTTGCGCTTTGGCCGCAGGCGCCGGAGAAAACCCTTAAGCAAGCGGCGCTTGGCGATGGAGCTGGCGGGCGAGCCCTGACATTTAACGAAGCTCAGTACGGAAGCTGGCGGGATATTACTGATCACTAATTGCGCCTTGCGGAATTTGAGGTCTTGCGGGGTAAAGCGTCGCCAGGCAATGCGCGAATAGGTGAATTGCACAAAGGGCTTGCCTTCCGGCAGCACGGCGGCGATTTCCGCGAGAATTTGCGACGGTAGATCTTTAGGGAGGGTAAGCAAGGGCAGGCCTGAAACCACTCCGGCAACCCTCTTATGATCAAGGCCCAGGGCATCAAGGTGCTCGCGGATACGAGTAGCGCAGCCATGGACGACTTCAGCCCGGGGTATGCTGCGGCGCAAGCACTGCACCAGTTGCCGATCAATTTCGATGGCCACCACATGACATTGGGGATGGCGCGCCACCAGGGTTTTGGTGAAGCTGCCGGTGCCTGGCCCCAGTTCGATGATCACCGAACCGGGACGAATGGTGCCTAAAGATCGCACCACCACCGATGCTAAATAGCGGCCGCTGGGAGCGATGGCGCCCACCGAGCGGGTGTCACGCGCTATGGCACGAAAAAAACGGAACGAGTCACCCACCTGGCCACATCCCTCCAGCGTACAGCGCCCGGGCTGGCGCTCTTTGCGATGCTGGTCAAGAGATAGACCAGGACACCTTCTTAAACGATTCTGGTTGCCAAATCGTTGACACAAGCCCAGGTTCAAGGGGAAATGAATGGGGGCGCCAAAGCTTGTGGCGCCCCCAATTTCGCAAACAAGCTACCGCGGATATCAGCGATAGAGGTTGTAGAAACTGGCCAAACCCTCGTAAAGGGCTTCCTTGCCCAGCTCTTCTTCGATGCGCAGAAGCTGATTGTACTTGGCCATGCGGTCAGAACGGCTGGCAGAGCCGGTCTTGATCTGGCCGCAGTTGGTGGCCACGGCGATATCGGCGATGGTCGAATCCTCGGTCTCGCCCGAGCGATGGGAGAGGACGCAGGTGTAGCGGTTGCGCTTGGCGAGTTCGATGCAGTCCAGGGTCTCAGAAAGGGTGCCGATTTGGTTGACCTTAATGAGGATCGAATTGCAGGCGCCCTTTTTCACGCCTTCGTGGAAGCGCTTGGGGTTGGTGACAAAGAAGTCGTCGCCCATGATCTGGACATTTTCGCCCAATTCATTGGTAAGAGCCACGTAGCCATCCCAGTCATCCTGATCAAGGGCGTCTTCGATCGAGATGATCGGGTACTTGCTGCACCATTCCTTGTAAATGCCCACCATCTCGGCGGCGCTGAATAGCTTGCTGGGGTTTGATTTCCAGAACTTATAGCCCTTTTTGTCGCCTTCGTCCCAAAGTTCCGAGCTGGCGCAGTCAAGGGCGATGGCGAAATCAGCGTCGCGGCCAGCCTTGTAGCCAGCTTTGTCGATGGCTTCCATAATGTACTTGAGGGCCTCTTCATTGTCGCAGTCAGGGGCAAAGCCACCTTCGTCGCCAACGCTGGTATTGTGACCAGCCTTCTTGAGCACGCTCTTGAGGGTATGGAAGACTTCGGCAACCTGACGGATGCCTTCGGAGAAGCTCTCGGCGCCTACGGGCATCACCATGAATTCTTGGAAGTCGATTTTGTTGTCAGCGTGCTTGCCACCATTGATGATATTGGCCATGGGCACCGGCAGTTGGCGGGCGTTGGTGCCGCCGATGTAGCGGTAGAGGGGCAGGCCGTGGGCCTGGGCAGCGGCCTTGGCCAGGGCCAGGGAGACGCCGAGGATGGCATTGGCGC
>REDX01000105.1 GCA_007695355.1 Planctomycetota bacterium | reverse complement strand
ATGTGATGGCAATAGAAAGGCCATTCGTATGCTATGAACGTGGCGGCACCTTGGCGGCCCGCATGAAAACTCGGTCAACGGAGAGCGGGCCTCAGATTTCACACCTCTACACGGCCTCGGCAGGATGGTGGTGAGGGATGCGGGCTAAGGGTGGAGGTATCTTTTAATAGAGCTCGTTGCAGATCCCGCAGTTGCATCGGCGTCGCCGATGCAACTGCGGATCTAGGGTTACCGCTATCCGGCAGCGGCGGCTAAAGACGGCCTGTGCTGCCCTATTGGCCCTGGCCTAGGGAGTAGCCAGGCTGGCCATCGAAGTGGTAGAGATGCTCGGTCTTGATGATCTCGATGCCCCCGGCGCTAAGGCGGCCCAGGAGGGCGATAATATCGGCCGGGGTGCTGAGCCGGCCCTCGGTTTTCAGGAAGCGGCAGCGCCAGTGGTCGCTGCAGGCGGTGTGGGGATTGCTCTTGGGCCAAACCATGACGCCGCGGTTGGTAATCATCTTCAGCGGCAAGGCGCCGCCAGCCAAGGGCAGGAGGGCGGTGGCTAGGTCATCGGCCTCGCCGTGGGCTTCGACGAAGATGTCCACTCCCACCAGGTCCTTGCGCTGGGTTTTCTTCGCTTGACCGCTGATGGCGGGGACGTTCACGGCTTGGCTGTCGGGGCTAGCTGAGGGGTGGCTTAAGGGGCGCTCGCCCAAGTGATCAATCACCGCCTCGGCGAAGGCCATGGTCGAGAGCGCCGGGCCACCCTGGGCGAGATCGGCGGTTTTGAGCCCTTTTTCCAAGGTGCGCAGCCAGGCATTCTGGATGCGCGCGGCGTGCACCCCCAAATCGAGATGGCGCAGCATGTGCAGGGCCGCCAGCAGCATGGCGCTAGGATTGGCGATGCCCTGCCCAGCGATGTCGGGGGCCGAGCCGTGGATGGCCTCGAACATGGTGGCGCCAATGCCGATATTGGCGCTGGGGGCCAGGCCCACCGAACCCGCCACCTCGGCGGCGATATCGGAGAGAATGTCGCCGTAGAGATTTGGGGCGAGGATGACATCATAGTCCTGGGCCCGGGTGGCCAGGCGGGCGGCGCCGATGTCGATAATCTGGGAATCGAAGGCGATTTCCGGATATTCGGCCGCTACCGTTTCAGCAACACTACGGAAGAGGCCATCGGTGAGCTTCATAATATTGTCTTTAACCATGCAGGTCACCCGCTTGCGACCATGGGCCCGGGCGTAGGCAAAGGCATAGCGGGCAATGCGCTCGCAGCCGGCGCGGGTCATCAGTTTTAGGCACTGCACCACCTCGGGGGTCTGCTGGTGCTCAATGCCCGCATAGAGGTCTTCCTCATTTTCCCGGATCACCACCAAGTCTATGGCTGGACGATTGCCGAGTACGCTGCCCCAAGAGGAGACCGGCCGCACATTGGCGTACAGGCCCAGGGTTTTGCGCAGGGTCACATTGAGACTCTTCCAGCCACCGCCGCGGGGGGTGGTGATCGGTCCCTTGAGCAGGATGCCGGTGCGGTCGATGACTTCCCAGGCTTCGGCGGCGATGCCGGAGGCCTCGCCGCGCAGGTAGCAGGCTTCGCCTACTTCAATGTGCTCATAGTGCAGGGGTGCCTGCGCTGCCTCTAAAATGGCCAGCACAGCCCGGGTTATCTCTGGCCCAATGCCGTCTCCGGCGGCCACGGCAATGGGGATTTTGGTCTTGCGGGTGGTGGGCGTCGGGTTAAGGGTGCTGAGCGGTGGCATGGGGTCTCCTTTCATGCACGGCAATACACGAAATATATTTCATGTAATATAGTTCGCAAGTAGATTATTCGGGAGCGCACATGAGGACACTAGGCGCCATGGGTAACTCATAGGCCTTTAGGGGTTTACGTGAGATGGCGTAGATGTCTGCTGTGCATAGAAGCCATGCTGCATCTCTACCACCGGCAGCTTGCACAGAGAGGAGGGGTATTTGCGATCTGGCGATAAGCTATTGACGTAAGGGTTGGTGTTACACCAGCACATCAACCTGCTGTGCCGCGCCCAATCTGCCGTCGCTGCGCAGATAGACGCCGCTGCGTTGGAGGAGGGCGGCGGTGTCGCCGGCCTCATCGCGCAGGCGCCATGGGGTATCAACCCAGGACAGACTGATCGCCTGGATGCCGTGCGCTCCTAAAGTGCTGAGGCTGCCATCGCGGTGCCAGAGACGCAGATTAGCGAAGGCTGCGTCCCCTTCGTCAATCCAACCATTGCCATCGTCATCAAGGGCGGCGAGGTCGGCAAAGCCATTGCCGCTGGCCGGACCAAAGAGTTCATGTCCACCGTCTACCCGGCCATTACCATTGCCATCATAGGCTAGCCACACCCCACCGGGACCCAGGTCTGGCAGCTGCTCGAGATTGCCATCACCATTGAGGTCGATACGCAGGCCGTCACGGCTGTGGACCTGCAAGCCGCCTAATCCGAGATTGAGGGCCAGAGGGTCCACCGCTTCTTCTGCAACCATCGAGCTGAGGCGCAGTTCCAGCCGTTCGGCGTAGGAATAGGAAAAGCTGAGGCTGGCGCGAAGTCCATTGGTTAGCTCAACGCTGGCATCGAAGGACAGATATTCCTCCTGCTCGTAGCTGAGAACGGCATCCCAATGCCAGCTTAGGGTAGCCGGGGTTTGGTGAGGAGTCGCTGTCTGGGTTGGCTCTGGGGAGCTGGGTTGGGCGAGGCGTGGTACCGTAATGCGGGCCTTCATGCCAAAGAGACGCTCAAGAATCAGCAGGGTGCTACGCTGTTGTTGGCTGAGGCCGTCATCCTCTGCTGGGTGCGTCTGCGCCTCGTAGCGATCTGATGCCGGGGAGCGCGAAGAATGCAGGACGGTGGCGGGTGGTTCTCCGCCGGCGGCCGTTCGTCGCACTTCCATGCGCAGTTCGCTGGCGCTGCTTTGGCGGCTGTGCCAGGAGGATTGCAGTTGCACTCGGGCCTGGTCGTGGGCGGCTGGGGTTGGTCCCATAGGGGAAGCCTCGGCTGCTTGCCGCCCGACTTGAGGCTAGAGTTCGCGCTGATAGTAGGCGGTGTCGATGCTTTGGCCGAATTTACGGCCAACGCCACTCAGGCCGCCCTGGTGGCGAAACCCCAGGGCGAGGTGTAGAGCTTGGGAGGGTGGATTCGGCACCGCAAGGACGGCGATGGCGATCTCAAAGCCGCGTTTGCGGGCATGGCTCAGCAGGGCGCTGTAGAGTTGCCGGCCGAGGCCTTGGCGGTGGCGCCCGGGGGCAAGGTAGATGCTGGTTTCCACCACGTGATCGTAGGCGGCGCGGTCGCGAAAGGGGCCATAGTAGGCGAATCCGGCAATGCCGCCACTGCCATCTTCGGCGACGAGGAAGCCCCAGCGTTCTTGCTTGTGAGTGATGCGGCTGGCCATGGTTTGCATGCTGATGGCGCTGATTTCAAAGGTGCAGGTATCGCCTAGGACGTAGGGATTGTAGATGGCGCAGCAGGCCTCGGCATCCCCGATGCTGGCATCTCGGATATGTATGGTGCCCGCGGTCATGATCGCTGTTCTGATTTCCTGGGTCGATAGTGGATAAGCGGACAATCATCCCGGTGGCGGTGTTCCAGCAATCGGTGTGCTGCCTCAATGGCATCTTCTTCGGTGGCGATCAGGCGATCTTCGCCAAAGCGCTGGCACCAGCCGCCATTGTGCAGGGCGGCGCGTAGGTCGCGCTTGGCGCCGCAAATGAGGAGTTCCACGCCCTGGCCGGCCAATTGTTCGGCCAGTCGGGTAAGGCATTCCTCGCCGGTGCTGTCCACGGAGTTGATGCCCTGGGCAAAGAGGATGACCACGCGCACCTCGGGCTGGGCTGCCAGGTGGGCGGCAATCTGATCTTCAATGTGGCCGGTATTGGCAAAGTAGAGGCGGGCATCGCAGCGTAGGGCGAGGATGTGCGGTGAGGTATGGAGGTGGTTGACCGCTGCATCTTTTAGGGCGCCGTCGTAATGCCGAGCCAGCACCGCCAGGTGCGGCCGACTGGTGCGGATGAGGTAGAGGAGGATGGAGAGTCCCACACCCACGGCGATACCCAGATCCAAATGGGGCGCCGCCACCAGGGTGACGCTAAAGGTGATCAAGGCGACTAGGGCATCGCTTTTGGATACCTTCCAGGCATGCAGCACCGGCCGCCATTTAATCAGCGATCCGGCAGCGAGAAAAATCACCGCCGCCAGGGTGGCCTCGGGGATGTGGTAGAGCAGGGGAGTGAGGAAGAGCAGGCAAATAATTACCACTACCACCGTAACCACCGAGGAGAAACCGGTCACCGCGCCATTGCTAAAATTCACCGCCGAGCGCGAGTACGAGCCAGAGCAGGGAAAAGCCTGGGTGAAGGAACCGGCGATATTGGCCAGGCCCTGGCCGATGAGCTCTTGATTGGCGTCATGGCGGCGGCGCTGCTGCAGGGCCATCGCCTTGGCGATGGAGGCCGCTTCGACAAAGCCGACCAGGGTAATGATAATCAGCGGGCCCAGCAGGCGGCGCAGGACCTCCCAATCCCAACTGGGCACTTGCACGGCGGGCAGGCCCTGGGGCACCAGGCCCACCACCCGGCCGCTGGCGTTCTCAGCGCCGTTTATGGCCAAACGATGGGCCTGGGAATTCTCGTCAAGTCCCAGTGTCCAGCTAAGGAGGGTGGCGATGGCGACGGCGATGAGGACGGCGGGCAGTTTGGGATAGTACCGTTTGAGTCCGATCATGAGCCCTAAGGAGCCAGCGCCAAAGGCCAGGGCCGGCCAGTAGAGCTGACTGGCGGCTGTCTCGACTACGCGCCAGATGGTGAGCAGATGAAGATGGGCCCGTGGGGCATCGACGCCTAAGAACTTATCTAATTGTGAGGTGGCGATAATAATCGCTGCGGCACTGGTGAGGCCGATGAGCACCGGATGCGATAAGAAGTTGATAATCACCCCAAGGCGTAGCAGGCCCATGGCCAATTGGATAAGGCCAGAACACAGGGCCAAGAGAATGGCAATCGGCACCACATTGATGCCTTCGGCGGCGAGGGGGGCGAGGGCGGCGCCGGTGAGCAGGGAGACCATGGCCACCGGCCCGGTGGCCAGCTGTCGGCTTGATCCCCAGAGGGCGGCGATGAGCGGCGGCAGGAAGGCCGCGTAGAGGCCATACCAGGTGGGCAGGCCGGCCAGTTGAGCATAGGCCATCGACTGGGGAATCAGCACCAGGGCCACGGTAATCCCGGCAATGCAGTCTGCGCGCAGGGTGGGGCCATGGCGCAATTCGCCGACCCACGCCAGGAAGGGGAAGGCGCGCTGCAGCGATGAAGGTGATTGCGAAGGGGGTGGCAACTGGGACAAGGGGGCCTTTCAACCAGGGGCTTGTTCAGCATGGGCGCAAGGCAAGCTGAGGCAAGATCGCCTACGTCTCAGCGTAGTTTGGGCGCGCGTGCAGCTTCGGCACGAGAAAGGCCGCAAAAGGCGGATTGATAGGATGTCTCACCAACGTGCTTAGCCCTGGTATTTTACCGATTATTCCCGCGCCAGCTGCCACCGCCTACGGTTGGCATCTGCGCTCCCTGCTGCGCGCCCTGGCCGATGCCGGTGGCCATCTCCTTTTAGAGCACGAGCAACGCTTAATTCGCTGTCAGGAGGCGTTAAGCGATGCGGGCATGGATCGTCTCTGTCGCTGGCTGCGGCGGGTGGGTAATCCCAGTGACGATGGTTTTACCAGCAAGGACCCGGAGGTGCTGGTCTACGGTGGTTGGGCCCGCGCCGAAGGCGAGGCCCTGCGTCTCTGTCGGCGGGCCAAAGAGTTGGTGGCTTGGGCGGTGGCGGTTGCCGATCAGGGTCGGCAGCGGGATCTCAGCCTGCCGGTGACCTGTGGTTTGGATGGCCGCCCCTTGCCGCCGCTGCCTTTGTCGCGGCTGTGGGCGGGGGTGGGATTCGGCGGTCTGCGCCTGCCCTGGGCCGATCGCCCATCCTTGAATGCCTGGCTTGAGGCCGCCGCTGAACGCGCCCGGCCCGCCGATGAATCGGCCTGGCTGCGGGCCTTGGCCCGGGTTTCGGCCCTGCCCGGCGATGGCTGCAGCCTCCTTGGGTATCATCTTCAGGCCGACTACCATTGGTGTCGCCGTCTATGTGAGGTTACCGATGCCCTGCCCTATGATCCACGTCGCAGCCTAAGCGCGCTGCGGGCCCTGCGTCCGGTGGCGATGGCGCCGTCTCTGGCCCGCTGGCAGGCCAGCCGTCTTTTGCAATTATTGCCCCTCGCCAGTCAGCGCCGCAGTCTTGCCTTAGAGGTTCAAGCCTGGTCCATCTGGCATCCCGGTGAGGCCGATCGCTGGGCCCTGCGCGCCCGCGGCGAGCGCCGCGCCCGGGCCTGGCCGGATGTGCCGAGCCGCAAGATTGCCGCCTGGATTGACCACGATGCCCAAGGTGGGGTGGTGGCCGATGGTTTACGGGTGGAAATGTGCGCCCTGCGGCATTTGCTGCGCGAGGGGTGGCAGGGGGTGCACGCCGAGGGCAGTTGGTGGCTGGGCCTGAGCGTTTTGCTGGCGGCGCCGCTGATCTGCGCATCACCAGCGGCATGCTGGGCCGGACCCTGGTCAAGCCTGCCCATGGATTGGGGCCGCTGGGGCTTTATCGGCCGCCGGCAACCGGAGGTTTCCGCCCTCCTTCAGCGCCTTGTTCGCGATGCCCCGGCGCTCTGCGAGGAGGCCTTACAGCATTGGGTCGATCTCCAGTTCCCCCAGTGGCCATCCTTCCCCGAAGCCGAGGTGGCGCGGGTGGTCTGCGCCCGCATGCCGGGGTTGGTTTTGGCGCGCATGGTGGAGCGGCTGCTGCAGTCACCCCGCAGCGCCGCCGGCCTGCCCGACCTCTTGTGTTGGCGGGGTGATGAACTGGCCCTATGGGAAGTCAAGAGCCCCGGTGATGCTCTTTCCGATCAGCAGCGCTTTTGGCTGTGCTGGTTACAGATGGAGGGGGTGCATGCCGGGGTGCTGCGGGTTGAGGCCCAGGTGCATCGGCAAACCCACCTGCTTGATCCCGGGGGCTCTTTGCAAATCCCTGGCCTTAGTTCAGCACCGGCGCGTCCTGCCCCGCAGCAGCGGGGGAGGCCACGTAAGCGGCGCAGCGAATTCCCGCAGCTGGAATTACTTGATGCCGATGGCCGGGTTTGGACTTCGCAGTCCGGAGCGCCGGTGCCGGGCATTGCCGATTGCACCTGGTCCCAAACCCCCGGTCTGCATGTGGTCCACTGGACCGGGTTTTGTGGTGCCGGGGCGGTAAATGGCTGGCAGCGGCCGGTGGATCGCATTGAACAGCTCCCGCTTTATGCCCTGCGCTGGCAGGGGGCTGGCTGCGTGCCTCAGCAGTGGTTGCGCCTGCCCAAGGGCTGGGGCTTGCCGCTGCTGATTCATTACGAAGCCCATAGCGAAGGCGGGCTGCGAGCCGTGGCGACGGCCCTGTGGCGCCGTGGTGGCTGGCTCTGTGATGTTCAGTTGGCTAGCCACGAGCCGGTGGTCGAAGCCTTGCAAGATCTGCGTCAGGCCACTAGTGGCGATGGCTACGACTGGGAACCGCATCCCCGCCAGGCCCCGGACCGCCCGCTTATTCAGGCCCAAGGCGAGGGCTATGGCGAAGAGTTGGCGCAGCAGTTAACCCTGGTCAATCATCTGCCCCATGCCTTGGAAAGCCTCGGCGATGGCGTCGCCATTGCCCTGCCCGAGGACGCTTCCTGTCTCTGGGTAAGCACCCACCCCCGCATTCGCCGCAGCCGCCTGCCCTGGCAAGCTGCGGCTGGTCCGGCAAGATGATGAGATCTCATGCAGCGTGGGACCTATGGCCCAGGGCGAGACAAATCGCCCCCCGGGGATCGCCGGCCTTTCGCCTGCCAGTAAAAACGTCCCAAGAAGGGTGGTTGTGCGAAGGTTGGATTTCCATTGAAGGCATATCTCGCAAAGGCGGCATCCCTTATTTTAGGCAAGTTTTGCCCCGCCCTGGCCGATGGCCCCATTTGCATATTGCAAAATCTGATCCTCCCCTACCCTGCGCGCCCTCCTAGGGAAGGACCTATGCGGATTTTCACTGGCAACGCCAATCGGCCGCTGGCCCTCTCCATTGCCCGGGGTCTTGATACCCGGCTGGGAGAGATGACCTGCGGACGCTTCCCCGATGGGGAAGTCAAGGTCCAGATCCATGAGGATGTGCGCGGGGACGATGTCTTCGTCGTGCAGTCCACAACCACCGATGATTTCCTCATGGAATTATTGGTGATTACCGATGCGCTGCGCCGGGCCTCGGCCAAGCGCATCACGGCGGTGGTGCCCTACTTCGGCTACGCCCGGCAAGACCGGAAGCACGAAGGCCGGGTGCCGATTACCGCCAAACTGGTGGCCAATATGATGGTCACCGCAGGCATTAACCGCCTGCTTACCGTGGATCTGCACGCCATGCAGATTCAGGGGTTCTTTGACATTCCGGTTGATCATCTGGTCGCCCTTTCGGTGCAGCTGGAATATCTCAAGGGCCTTGGCCTGCATACGCCGGTGGTTTTATCGCCGGACACAGGTTCGATTAAGGTGGCCGATGCGATGGCCCGGCGCTTGGGTGCCAGCCTAGCGATTATCGACAAGCGTCGTTTGGGCGATTCCCACACCGAAGTCGCCAATGTCATCGGTGAGATCAAGGGTCATGACGTAGTCATCGTCGATGACATGATTACCACCGCTGGCAGTATGACCAATGCGATCAATGTGGCCCTCGAGCGGGGCGCTCGGCGCGTGGTGCCCGTCACCACCCACGGTGTGCTCTGCGGCGATGCCTTCGATCGCCTCTCCTCCTGCAAGATGGACCACTTGGTGATGACCGACACCATTCCCTTGCGCCGCCGCTTCGCTGATCTTCCGATCACCGTGCTCTCGGTATCCAATCTCCTGGGTGAGGCCATGCGCCGCATTCACTTGAATCAGTCTGTTTCTTCGCTCTTCGTTTAAACCATTACCCCGTCTGTTTTCGGAGTCTCCCATGTCCACCGCCGCCATCGCTGCCACCCCGCGCACCACCCTTGGTCGTCGCGCCAGTGCCGCCTTCCGCAAGCAGGGCCAGGTGCCCGCCGTGATTATGCGTTCGGGCCAGCCCTCTTCGCATATCCTGGTGAATGCGATTGCGGCCGATCAGTTGCTGAAATCCCGCGTTCACACCTGCGTGGTTACCCTTGAAGGGATTGAAACCACGGTGCTGATCCGCGATGCCGACCGCAACTGCCTCAACGACAGCCTGGTGCACATCGATTTCCTGGAAGTCGACGCCACCAAGTCGGTGGACGTAGAAGTCCCCCTGCGCCCAATTACCTTGGCCTGTCCTGGTATCAAAGCGGGTGGTCTGCTGGAACAAATGGTGCGCAAGATCAAGATCCGCTGCCCGGTCAGCCAGATCCCGGACGATATTGCGGTGGACCTTGGCAATGTCGGCATTTCCGAGACCTTCTACGCCCGTCAATTGGTGCTGCCTGAAGGCATCAGCCTGCTTACCCCAGAGCGCACTGCCCTCATGTCGGTGCTCAAGACCCGTGCCATGAAGAAGGCCGAAGCCGGCAAGTAGTCGGCGCACATCCTTGCGTCGACGCGGCCTGGCTGCGTTTAATCAGGCCGGTGCTCCCCAGGGGGCCCGGCCTGATGGTATTTCCGGCTTGAGCCGCGGAATTCCGCCACCGGATAGCGGGCCTTGGCAATGCTGAGCTTTTCCTCAAAGGCGCTTGCCATATCAACCCCGCTGACCTGAGCCAATCGCAGCAGGAGAATTTGAATATCCGCTAACTCATGGGCCCAGTCCTGCTCTTGTCCTTCGGGAATCCGCGGCTGGGCATCGCCCTGCCAGCGCAGGATCTCCGCCGCTTCCCCCACTTCCGACATCAGTGCCAGGAGAAGATTGCGCGGCGTATGAAAGGGCTGCCATTCCCGCTCGGCGGCAAAGGCGGCGACGAGTTCCCCGGCCTTGGCAAAAGTGAGGGGGGAGGCGGGGCTGGTTGCAGGTTCCATATGATCATCATGCCGCCAATCAGCGGCTGTCCATGCGAGCTCGCTGTCGCCCCGGGATCGCGGGCGTCCCGCCCGCATCCAGCTTTTGCCCGCCCCCAGCGCGGCTTAAAGCTTGCCCCCGGGATCGCCGATCTCCTGATCGGCCAGCAAAACTGCCCTGAATAGGGCGCTTTTTGCGCTAAAAGCATCCACCACGAAGCGGGGATTCCTCACTCAAGGTAAGTTTTGAGCCGCCCTGTGCCCGCCCCCAGCGCGGCCCTTGCAGGTGCGCCAGCCGGTTTACCGTGGGCCTATCCTGGTGGGGGGTAGGGCCGATGCGCCTTGCCTGCTTCCCGACATTGCCCACTGCCCCCCTTGGGGGGGGTGCTTGGGTTCGGTTCCCTCCCCCGTGCTCTCCCGAAAGGTCCTGCGTGCAGACCCTGCGAAATATTGATGAACTGCGCACCTGGCGTGCGGCCCATGCCCAGCGGACGGTGGCCGTCGTGCCCACCATGGGCGCCCTCCATGCCGGTCACCTCAGCCTGATAGAACGCGCCCGCAGCGAGGCGGATGTGGTGGTGGTTACCGTCTTCGTCAACCCCATTCAATTTGACGATGCCGAGGATCTAGAGAGCTATCCGCAGACCCTCGACGATGATATTATCGCCTGCTCCCAGGCCGGCGTCGATGCCATCTTTGTGCCGCCGCGCGCGGAAATGTACCCCAATGGTTATTGTACCTTTACCGAAGTCGTGGGCCCGCTGAGTTCTACTTTGTGCGGCGCCTCCCGGCCCGGCCATTTCCGTGGGGTTACCACGGTGGTGCTCAAACTCTTCAACTTGGTGCAGCCCCAGGTGGCGGTATTTGGTGAAAAGGATCTGCAGCAGGCCCTGATTATTCAGCGCATGCTCTCCGATCTGCACGTGCCGGTGCGGCTGGTGGTGGCCCCCACCATTCGTGATATCGATGGCCTGCCCCTCTCCAGCCGCAATGTCCGTCTCGGTGAAGAGGGCCGCTTAAAGGCCCTGGCCCTGCCGCGGGGCTTGGATAAGGCTAACCGCGCCTTTGCCGATGGCGAAACCACCTCCATCAAGTTGGTGGAAATCGTCTATGAGGAACTCTTGGTGCACCCGGGGGTTGAAGTGGATTACGCCGATGTGGTGCAGTTGCATAATTTTGCCGATGTCACCGAGGCCAAGGCCGGTGATTTGCTGGCGGTAGCGGTATTTATTGATGGGGTGCGCCTGATCGACCATATCCTTCTCGGTGGCCCGGCCCTGGCAGTGGTGCCCGAAGCAGACTGAGGGAGCGGCGGCCATGCCCATTGATGTGACGGCGGGACTCAACGAACGGCAGATTGAAGCCGTGCGCCATACCGATGGACCCTTGCTGGTGGTGGCCGGCGCTGGTTCTGGCAAAACCCGGGTGATTACCCATCGGGTCGCCAATTTAATTCAGCTTGGCACCCGGCCCGACCGCATTCTCTCAATTACCTTCACCAACAAGGCCGCCGGCGAAATGAAGGAGCGCATCGAAAAGCTCCTCGGCATTCAAACCCCCTGGATTACCACCTTCCACTCCGCCGGCCTGCGCATTCTCAAACTGGAACACTCGCGCCTTGGCTTCGATCATCCCTTCACCGTCCTCGATGAAGACGATCAGCGGCGTTTGGTGCGACGGGTGATTAAAGAGACGGGATTGGACCCCAAGCAGGTGGATGTGCGCCAGGTAATTGGCCAGATTTCGCGCTGGAAAAACCGCCTGCTGACGCCGGATAAGGTGCGCGATGTCGACAATGCCGACGAGATGCTGCTCTGCTATCGTCGTTATCATGAACTCACCCAGATTGAGTGCGTCTGTGATTTTGACGATCTCCTGCTGCGCCCGGTGCAGCTTTTCGAAGCCGATGAAGAGCTGCGGCTGCGCTACCAAGAGCGCTTTCCCTACATTCTCATCGACGAATACCAAGATACCAACGAGGCCCAGTACCGTCTGGTGCGCCTCCTCGGTGGCCACGGCAATGTCTGCGCCACCGGCGATCCGGATCAGGCCATCTACGGCTGGCGCGGTGCAGACATCAACAATATCCTCAGCTTTGAAAAGGATTTCCCCGGCTGCACCTCGGTATTGCTAGAGCAAAATTACCGCTCGACCAGAACCATTCTTAGGGCCGCGCAAAGTGTGGTGGAACACAATACCCAGCGCAAAGAAAAGACCATTTTCTCTGAGAAAGAAGACGGCGAGCCGATTGTACTAATTACCGTCGACGACCAAGACGATGAGGCCATGGGCATCGCCGCTGCCTGCCAGCATCTCCATGACCGGGACAACCGGCCCTATAAAGACATCGCCATCTTCTATCGCACCAATGCCCAAAGCCGGGCGATTGAAGAGTGGCTGATTCGTCGCGGCCTGCCCTATCGCATCCTTGGCGCCACCCGCTTCTACGACCGCCGCGAAGTCAAAGACCTGCTGGGCTATGCCCGTCTGCTGATCAATCCACGGGATGTGGTATCCTTTGAGCGCATCGTCAATACGCCGCGCCGGGGCATTGGCGAGCGTACCCTGGAGATCCTCCGCGATATGGCCATCGACGAGGACTGCGCCATTCCCGAAGTGCTTCTGGAAGACGCCCTCCTCGACCGGGTAGCGGTGGGCCGGGCAGAACGGCCCCTGCGCGGCCTGGCTGGGGTCTGGCGCCGGCTGGCCGCGATTGACCGCAGCGATGCCTCCCGCTGCCTGCGCGCCATCCTTGACATAACCACCCTTGAAGAGTTCCATCTCCAAGATGATCCCGAGCAGGGCCAGGAGCGGCAACGCAATCTTGGCGAAGTGATTTCGGCGGCCGAACAATTCGTCGCCTCGCACCCCGATGGCGGCCTCGAGGCCTTCCTCGATCACGTCAGTCTGATTACCGCCGTCGATAATCGCACCGCCAGCGATGAGGATGCGGTGGTGCTGATGACTCTCCATGCCTCCAAAGGTTTAGAGTTTCCGGTGGTCTTCATTAGCGGCTGCGAGCAGGGGGTTTTGCCCTTGGTACGTCAGGGCTCGACGCCGGACTATGAGGAAGAACGACGCCTCATGTACGTGGGCATTACCCGCGCCCAGCAGCGCCTTTTCCTTTCGCGCTCGGTGGTGCGCACCCAATTTGGCATGAGCAAGCGCAATCCGCCGAGTATGTTTTTGGCGGAAATCCCCGACGAATGCATCGAGCATCGGGATCGCTCGACCCTGGCCTCGGCCCGTGGCGACCTTGACGATATGCGCGAAGGCCCCGCCTACCCCATCGACTCCTTGGCCCGCCGCCTCATCGACGACGATCTCGTGGTGGATTCCCCAGCCGCGGACGAAGACGATGAGGCCAATTCCCTCAGCACCGATGCCCTGCGCGCCGCCGGTTTGCTCACCAGCGGTTCCGCCCTCAAGGCCGCCCTGCGTGCCAAGGGCTCGGCCCAGGGCCTGGCCGCCCGCCGCAGCGCCGCCGCCGCCGATGGCGCCCCCGTGGTTCTCGCCTCGGATCCCTACCGCCCCGGCCAAGCCATCCGCCATTTAAGCTTCGGCCCCGGCACGGTGCGCGAATTGCGCGGCCCCTCCGCCGACCGCCGCATTACCATCGACTTCGCCGACGGCAGCAGCCGGGAACTCATGCTGCAGTTTGCCGCCAATAAGCTCTCCCCGGCCTAAGGACCGGGTTTTTCGCCGGAGCTTCGGCCTCGGTCCGCCGCCTCCCGCCCTTCGCTTCTCGCTGGCGGCATCCGCGCCCGCAACTGTCCCCGCATTGCCTTGACCAGTCCAGGGCGTACACCCTCATGCATGTTGCCTACCCTTCAAGATTGCCAGAGCTACGCCGATCAGGGCTACACCCTGATTCCGGTCTACCGCCGTTTGGTCTATGATGATTTGAGTCCGGTCGGTGCCTTTGAGCGCTTGGCTGAAGAATCCCATGGTTTTCTCTTTGAGAGCGTGGTGGGGGGCGAGAGTTTAGCCCGCTACTCCATGGCTGGGGTGGCCCCCAGTGCCCAACTCATTGGCCGCGCGGGCCAGGTTGACCTGTGTCTACCCGATGGCAGCCGTCGCCGACTTGCCGGCGGCACCATTGCCGCTCTGCGGGCCTATTTGGCCGATCTGCGCTCTCCCGATGTGCCGGGCCTGCCCCGGTTTTCCGGCGGTCTGGTGGGCTATTTTGCCTACGATTTTGCCCGCGAGGTTGAATCGCTGCCCAATTGCCCTGAGGATCCTTTGGATCTGCCCGATGTGCACCTGATGCGCTTCGACACTCTCATGGTCTTTGATCACAGTTTTAATCACCTCCTACTGATTACCCATTTGGCGGTGGCGGCGGGAGAGGATGTGGCTTCGGCCTATGCCGAGGCGGAAGCCTGCCTCAAAACTTTGGAGCATCGCCTGCGCTGGCCCTCGGCACCGCGGCTGGTGGAATTGACGGGGTCAGCCGAGCCTAACTTTAGCTGCCATACCAGCCGCCAGGAATTTGAGGACGGTGTTGAGCGAATTAAGGAATACATCCGCGCCGGCGATATTTTCCAAGCCGTGCCTTCGCAGCGGCTCTCTATGCCCCTCACCGTCAGTCCGCTGCAGGTTTACCGTTCGGTGCGCAGTCTGAATCCTTCGCCCTATATGTTCATTGTGCGCCTCGGTGAGGCCAGTCTTGTCGGGGCCAGCCCAGAAATCCTGGTCTCGGTGGAACAGGGCCGCGTGGCGGTGCGCCCCATTGCCGGCACCATCCATCGCGGTGACAGCCCGGAAGAGGACGAGCGCCTAGCGGCCGAATTATTGGCCGATCCCAAAGAACGCGCCGAACACGTCATGCTCATCGACCTCGGCCGCAACGATGTCGGCCGCGTCTGTAAACCCGGCAGCGTGCGCCTGGATGAACAGATGACCATCGAGCGCTATTCCCACGTCCAGCACATCGTCAGCCACGTTTCCGGCGAGCTGCGCACAGACTGCGATGCCCTCGATGCCCTGGCCGCGGTGCATCCCGCCGGCACCGTCTCCGGCGCCCCCAAGATTCGCGCCATGGAAATCATCGACGAACTGGAACCGGTTAAACGCGGGCCCTACGCCGGCGCCGTCGGCTACCTCGATTTCCGCGGCAACCTCGACACCTGCATTGCCCTGCGCACCGCCATCCTCGCTGGCGGCCAGGCCCATGTCCAAGCCGGCGCCGGCGTCGTCGCCGATTCTGTGCCGGCCAAGGAATGGCAGGAAACCATGAATAAGGCCCAGGCCATGCTGCGCGCCATCGCCCGCGCCGCGGATTTCTAGATTCCATGCTCTTGGTGCGCTGGGCTGCGCGCAGCGATTGCCCCGATTTCGCCATTCCCCAAACCGCAATCGCGGGTTCCTGAATCGCGCCTATGCCCCCGCCTGAAAGCAGAGCTGGGGATAGCGATCAAGAATGCAGGAACGCTCATGGCCGCGCAGCTGTAGGCCGGCGCCTAGGAAGGCCTGGCCCACTGCATCCCGGCCGTGGGGGCAGCGGGCATCGACCACCGCCCAGCCGCCGGGGCGCAGAACGCGGGCGCATTCGGCGGCGATGGTGGCCAGCTGCGGGGGGGTAAAATGGTGGGCGAGGGCGCCGCTGCAATTGACCCAGTCGACCTGCCCTGGATGTAGCACTTCAGCGGCTTCATTAAGCCAGGGTTCGAGGATGCTGGTGTGGTGAAAGACGGTGCGGCGTCCGGGGACTTGGGCTCGCGCGCTGGCCAGGCTCACCAGGGCGGCAGCGTATTCCAGGCCGATAACCGTCGAACCGGGGGCGAGATGGGCGGCCAGCACGGCGCTGGCGGCGCCGTCGCCGCTGGCCAAGTCGATGGCCCGCAGGGGGCGGCGGGGGGCCCGTCGGTGCAGGGTTTTGGGGATGGCGCGGGTATTGGCCCAGGCCTGTCGGGCATTGATGGCGCGGAAGAGGCGGCCATCCATGCGCGTATAGGCGGCCTCAGCCAGGGCATTATCATGGCTGCGGAAGTGGGCTCCTAAGCGCTGGGACTTTCGCTCGCCCCAGAACTGTCGTAGGCCAACCAGGAGGGGGCCGCCGGGTGGGCCAAACTGCTGCGAGACGCGGTGCCTTGGTAAACTGCCAATGCGCAGGAGCGGCGGTTCCTGCACGGCGTATGGTGTACCTTGCTGCTGGGCCATGGACAAAATCTAGTTCCCTTAGGTCTCCGGTCTAGGCTGCAGGCACTGCCCAGTTCCGAGGCTTCGCCGCGGAACTCTGCGGAACGCTGAGGGGAAAGGTTTCGTCTCAGGGTATTATTAGGAGACCTATCATGTCTATGCGCCTCACCTTTCTCCCCGTACTTTTAGTTCTGCCACTGATCGCCTGCGGCAAGCCAAGCGCTGAGCCTCAGCGCAGCGAGGCCAGTCCCGCCGGCCCACCCTTAGCCCATGCCCTGCCCGATATGGGGAGCGCGGAGATTTCTGGAGATACTGCCGTGGAAGCCGAAAATCCCATCGTTACCGCCCTTGCCGCTGCCCGCGAACGCCATGACTTTGTCTGGCTCGGGCTTAGCGAGGCCGAAGCCCAGGCCCAGGCTGAAGCCAAGGCTGTGCCCTGGCGAGTCGTGCGCCGGGATGGCGCAGATCTTCCGGCTACTCGAGATCATCGCCCGGGCCGGGTCAGTGCGCATATCGTTGAGGGCTTGGTATTGGCGGTGCTGATCGAAGGTGAGGGAGGCGGCCCGAGTCCCTACGAGGGGGTTATCTTACCGGAGTTGCTGCCCTTCATTGGCCTCAGTGAAGCCGAAAGCGAAGCTGCTGCCCGCGAATCTCATCGCCCGTGGCGACTTGTCAGTCGCGATGGTGAGCAGTTCATGGTAACCATGGACTATATTGAGGAGCGGGTTAACGCCATTGTTCGCGATGGCGTGGTGGTTGCCGCTAACAACGGCTAGGCGCCTCCATATCGATAATCTGGTGGTCGATTCAAAGCTCGGCTCTTGTCCCCAGGGGTTTGTCTCTACGCTGCGCGCTGCCTGTGACCAGGGCGCCGTTTGCCGCTGGTCCTTACGACAGCAATAGCGCCCGCCGTTCTCTTCGGATGAGGTGTTCAGGAGCATGAAAAGCAATGGCCGGCAATCGGGTGGTATTGGGTCTGCAGTGGGGTGATGAAGGAAAGGGCAAGGTCATCGACCTCCTCGCCGGTCAAGTGGACGGAGTCGTCCGCTGCCAGGGCGGGGCCAATGCCGGGCACACGGTGGTCGTTGAGGGGCAGAAGACGATTTTGCATCTCCTTCCCTCGGGGGCCCTTCATGAATCGGCGACCTGCATTATTGGCAATGGCGTGGTGGTCGATCCGCTGGCCCTGCGACAAGAATTACAGGATCTCGGCAAGGTTGGCGATCAACTGCTGAAGCGCATGCTGGTTTCCGATCGCGCTCATTTGGTGCTGCCGGTGCATCAGGCCCTCGATGCTGCCTATGAGTCGGCCAAGGGCGACAGTAAAGTGGGCACTACCCTGCGCGGCATTGGGCCCTGTTACGCCGACAAAGTCGCCCGCACCGGCCTGCGCTGTGCTGATTTACGGGACCTCAATCGCTTTTGGCAAAAGGTGCGTGCCCACACCGATGCCGGCAATCAGCAGCTCGAATTCCTTGGCTCCCCCGCCATCGACTGCGAGACGATGATGAGCGCCATCGCCCCCGCCATCGAGCTCCTGCAGCCCCTGGTTGCTGATACCGTTGCCTGGCTGCACCAGGCCCAGGCTGCCGGTAAGCGCCTCCTCTTCGAAGGCGCCCAGGGCGTCATGCTGGATGTCGACTTTGGCACCTACCCCTTTGTCACCAGCTCCAATACTGGGGTCGGCGGGGTGATTACCGGTTCTGGCCTAAGCCACAAGGATCTCGGCGAGGTTATTGGCATCGTCAAGGCCTACACCACACGGGTTGGCTCCGGGCCCTTCCCAGCTGAGGAAGACAATGCGGTCGGCGAGCGACTGCGTCAGCGCGGTGGCGAATTCGGCGCCACCACCGGCCGCCCCCGTCGCTGCGGCTGGCTGGACCTGGTGGTGATCAAGCACGCCTGCGCCCTCAATGGCGTCGACACCCTGGCCCTCACCAAGCTTGATGTTCTCTCCGGCGAAGCGCAAATCCCAGTGATCACTGGCTATAGTCTCGATGGTCAGCCCTGCTGCGGCATGCCCGCTGATGTCGAGGACCTTGCCCGGGTAAGTGTCGAGCAGGTGCTGCTTCCAGGCTGGACAGAAGCCCTGGATGATTGCCGGGATTTCAAGGACCTGCCACCAGCGGCCCAGGATTACGTTCGCTTTATTGAAGATCAGGTAGGGGTGCGAGTGGGCTATATTGGCGTTGGGCCCGGTCGCGAGGCTACCATCGTCCGCTAAACCCTTTTCTGCATCGACTGCATAGGAATCCGCATCCTCATATGTCGCCCCCAACCACCTTTTCCATTGACGAGGCTCGAGCCCGAGCGGGTTTAAACCCCCAGCTCTTGCCCCGGCACGTGGCGGTGATTATGGATGGCAATGGGCGCTGGGCGCGGGCCCGATCCCTGCTGCGGATTAATGGCCACCGGCGCGGCGTCGAGGCGGTACGGCAGACGGTGACTGAGTGCGCTACCCTTGGCATCGAATGGCTGACTCTCTACGCCTTTAGCACTGAAAATTGGCAGCGGCCCAAGCGCGAAGTCAATTTACTGATGGATCTCCTTGCCGAATTCCTCGTCGAAGAGCGGCCCACCCTATTGGACAATGGCATTCGCCTCCAGGCCATAGGCCAGATCTGGCGTTTACCGCCACATGTGCGCAGCTTGCTTGAGGAAACCATCGCCTGCTGCAGGGGTGGTAGTGGCATGACTCTCACCCTGGCCCTCTCCTATGGTGGCCGCGACGAGATTTGCGCTGCCATGCGTGCCATCGCCGAGCAGGTGCGCCGGGGAGAGTTGTCGCCCGAATCCATTGATGAAAAGTTGGTGCAAGAACATCTTTACACTGCTGCGATGCCAGACGTCGACGTGGTTATCCGCAGCGCCGGTGAACAACGGCTCTCCAATTTCCTTCCCTGGCAGTGCGTTTATGCTGAATTCGTTAGCATTCCTGAGTGCTGGCCGGATGTACGCATAGAACATCTGCATGCCGCCTTGCGTGAATTCCAAGGGCGACATCGGCGTTTTGGTCAGGTCCGTTAAGCTGACAGGGGCAGGCCCAGGGGCTGCAAAAGTCGATAAAAGCCCAGGATATCGGCTGTTTTGGCGCATCTGAAAAGTGCTTGTTGACAGCCTACCTTTCAGGCCCACACTCCGCGCCCTCACAGCAACCGGCGCTAAGAGCGCGTCTGGTCTGGCTGCCCTCTTTGACAAGTGAATAGCTGTAGCGAGCGAGTAGAACGCTGTGATTTTCGAA
>REDX01000298.1 GCA_007695355.1 Planctomycetota bacterium | reverse complement strand
TATTCACCAGGGTTAATAAAGATACAGCAGCTGTACAACAACACGCCGCCATTGCCAACCACGTCGCCGATCCACGGGCCTATAACAATGCCCTCATGGACCTCGGCGCTACCGTCTGCACCGCCCGCAATCCCCGCTGTGGCGACTGCCCCTGGCGTCAGCGCTGCCATAGTCAGTCTGATAGCGAGCGCGTGTCCGCCAGCGCCAATCCCTTGCGCGTGGCCAGTCAGCGCAAGGTCTATAGCGTCGCCCCCAGCAACCGGCGCTTACCGCGCATTCCCATCGTCTTAGCTTTGGTTCACGACGAGGGGCGCTATCTGGTTGCCCGCCGGCCCGCCGGCAAACGCCACGGCGGCCACTGGGAACTGCCCGGCGGTAAGGTGGAAGCTGGGGAAAGTGATCGCCAGGCCCTAGCCCGAGAACTAGCCGAGGAAACCGGCCTAGAACTCCTCTCCGCTCGCCCCTTTGTCACCGTTTACGATAACGATGGGCAACGGTGCTGGGTGCTGAAGGTCTACCGCTGCCGGGTATTTAACCCCAAGGCAGCCAAGGCCAAGGCCAGCGATGGCCTTAACTGGGTAAGCCCAAGAGATTTCCTCCTGCTGGACTTTCCACCGGCAAACGCTGCCATTCTCCAGCGCTTTTGCGACTATCACCGCCTCAATTTTGCGACGCTGGATTCACCCGACTCGGCAAAAGAAGTAGAATAATTGCGGCAAGAGGGCCGAAAAGTAGGCCCACCCACGCCCAAAGGGTAGCATTGCGGTTTTTCCGCCGCGCTAAATCAAGGCACAGCAAAGCGCCAACGGCATGACTTATGACCACGATCATGGTCTGATGATGGTTACCCGATTGCTCAAAGGGTACCAAGGTGGCCAAGCTATGGCTGAGTTGATGGGTTACAGGGGCTGGCCACAGGTGCATACTCACAGTGTCGTGTTGCCAAGAGCAGAACAACAATCGTTTCCCCTCCCGGGAGCCTGACTGAATCGCCCAAGTACAGCACCATGGTTCGGGCGTTGAAATACGAGTATTACCGATATGCTACCCTCTTTCGAACGGACTCACCCGCTCTTCCACCCGATCTTCGTCCCCCAAAGGCTCATTTTATGCGCTACACCCTCCTGCCTCTCTTCTTTTTGGCTCCCCTCCTAGCCAACGCCACCGAATCAACCCCCTCTGAGATGGTAAATGAAGCGGCCAAAGCCCTCCGCGCCAATGACATTGGCAAATTGGTGACCGCCGTCCTTGGCGAAGATAATGAAATGCGCAGCGAGTGGGAAGACGCGCGCAAAGATGCCGACCCTGAAGACGATATGATGCTGAACATGCAACTATCGATGATTAGCAACCCCGATATGAACGAAATGCTGATCATGCAATCGCGCATGGGCGCTTCCGAGCTTCCCGCTGGTCAAGAGCTCAGCCAAACCATTGGCTTTGCGCCGATGATGGTGATGGGTTTCACCGGTGGCAATCCAGCCTTGGCCCAATCCCCTGAATTGACCTTCCTCATGGGCTTGCTGCCTGACCTGCAGGCCTGGGTTCTCACCGCCAACCTCAATGACGCTGACAAGGCCGCCCAATCCACTCGGCTGTTCCTGGAAGGCTTTCAGAAGCTTGGAATCACCAATGCGGCTGAACTGCGCGCCCTTGAGTTTGACGAAGTGGTGGCTAAGGCTGGCGAATTGGCGACCGTGGTCAAAGAAGTTCTCAAGGTCTACGCCATAGACCTCGACGCCTTCCTCGACACCGTCAAGGCAAGCAGCGAGGGCGACACCCTCACCCTGAACTTCAAAATGCTGGGCAAAGACCGCAGCCTGGCGATGCCGATGGTCGAAGTCGATGGCACCTGGCTGCCCAAGACCTTCGTTGCCATGCAAGAAGCCATGATGCAGCCCGCCGGTGGCGGATTTGACGACTTTGAAGGCTTTGACGACGATTTCGACGACGAATAGACCATAGGCCACCAAGGGCCCAAGTAACGAAAAGCCCGGCGCATATGCGCCGGGCTTTTTCATGGCTGGCTTAAGCCAATGATGAAATCAGACGCCGATAGCGCACCCACTCCACATGTGTATTCTCAGGATTCTTGGCGATATCATCCCAACGGCGCAGGGCGAGGGCATCGCTAGCATGGGGCCGCCGCACAAATTCGCTGACCTCAGCGGCGGACATGGGGCCACCCTGGAGCTGTAGGCTGGTTATGGAGGCCGGCGATAGGCAGTCGGCATATCCCGCATCGGTGGCGACTAAATAACGCTTGGCTTCCACATGCAGGGCAATGGGGGCAGTAACGGATGCCGGCAAGAGAGGAGAGAGGGCACGCACCGCGCGCAGCTCATGGGCATCGTCAACCCCACGGTCGGCGCAATGATCACCCAAGTTATGCAATAAATGCCCAAGATCGTGAAGAAAGGCCGCAGCTACCAGACTAGGGCTGGCCCCTGCGGCTTCGGCCAATTGGGCGCACTGGCAGGCGTGCTGCAATTGGCTCACCGCTTCACCACCATACTGGCCATAGCCGCGGACGGCGTAGCAATTGAGCAGCTCATCAAGGCTCTGCATGGTCAATCTCCAAATGGTAGGAGTAGCCGTGGCGCTGAAAGCCCAGTTGAGCATAAAAATCATGGGCCTGGTGGCGCCGAAGATTGGACGAGAGCATCAATTTATAACAGCCGGCCTGGCGCCCGCGCCGGGCAGCATCCTCCATGAGCTGCCGACCAATGCCCTGACCGCGCCGCAAACTATCCACTACCACGCTTTCAACGATGCCAATCTGCCGCCCACCGTGCACCAGCAGCGGCACCACAATCAGCGAATAGCTGCCGAGCAATTGATCCTGGTCAAAACAGCCGAAAATTCCACTGTGCGGCCAGCAGTTGATGCGCTCAAAATAGACAGTAAGGCGCTCACTGGCATCGGGATGATTGCCGGGCGGCTGATCATCAAGGGCATCATAGAGGCGAAATAGATCTGCCGCATGGGCCTGGCGAATGGCCTCGATTCTCATGACAGGGCTGCACCCAAAACGGGCTGTACGGAGACCACCTGATCGGCGAGGCGATTGACGATGGTGGAATCGTGCCAAATCCCCACCACGGCGGTACCGGCCTCGCGCGCTCGCTGCACCAACTCCAGCACTGCCTCAGCGCTGACTGGGTCAAGGCTGGCGGTGGGCTCATCCAAGAGCAGCAGGGCGTTGGGGCGAATGAAACCGCGGGCAATATTCACTCGCTGCTGCTCGCCACCGGAGAAGGTGGCTGGGGCAAGGGGCCACAGGCGTTCAGGAATACCGAGGTGACTCAGTAATTCAGCAGCCCGACTGAGGGCCTCATCGCGCTGGATGCCGCAGCTGAGGAGGGGCGAGGCAACCACTTCAAGGGAGCTTTTGCGCGGTAAGCAGTGCAAAAATTGGGTAACAAAGCCCATGTGCGCGGCGCGAGCGGCGAGCACCGTATGGTCATCAGCGGTGGCCAAATCCGCTGAAAAGTCCATGCAGCGGAGAAAAATTGATCCGCCATTGGGGACATAGGTGCGGTAGATGCATTTGAGCACCGAACTTTTCCCCGCGCCGGAGGGGCCACTGAGTGCGGTAATTGAGCCGGCTGGGACCTTGAAATCCAGATTGGAAATCGCTGGCACCTCGGCGCCGCGATCGTGCAAAGTAAAGGTTTTATAGAGTTTCGAAACACTCAGCACGGGATGAATCATGGAACTGCTTTACGAAAAGGTTTAAAGGGCAGATGCAACCAGACGCTGGGTATAAGGATGCTGGGGGTCTTCGAGAATCTGATCGGTAAGACCGGCTTCCACCACTCGGCCATGTTGCATCACCAAAGTGCGGCTAGCCAGATGGCGAATGACTCCCAAATCGTGGGTGACAGCAACCATTGCCACCCCAGATTCGCGCTGCAACTCAAGGATTAAATCGAGGATGGCCGCCTGCACGCTGACATCCAATCCGGTGGTTACCTCATCTAACAGCAGCAATGGAGGGTCATTGGCTAGGGCTTTACTGATCTGAACCCGCTGCTGCATACCGCCGGAAAAATTACTTGGTTTTTCGTCCATGCGCTTGGCCGGGACTTCGGTGCGGGAGAGAAGTTCGCGAGCCCGTGCACGGATTGCGCCATAATTGGGGCGACTGGCGTAAAGCAGGCGCTCGGCAATATTTCCACCTGCCGAATAGGAAAAATTTAATCCCAGGTGGGGATTTTGATAGACTGTGCCAATGCGGTGGATTTTCAACCAACGGCGTTCTGCGTCGGTGAGACTCGTACAATCGATTCGCGCACCATGATGATGAAAGTAAATAGAACCGCTGCTGGGCGCATCATCAAAACCGAGACAGCGGATCACCGTACTCTTTCCTGATCCAGATTCCCCCATAATCCCAAGGATTTCTCCGGTGGCGAGGGTGAAACTTACCTCAGCGCATGCCACTACTGCATTGGTTTCATGGTCCATATTAGTGCCAAACTGCGGACCGGTGCGGCTCACACTGCCGGCATTGCCAGCACCGTAAATGCGGCTTAGGCCACGAACCTCAAGAACGGTGGTCATTAGGACAGCTCCTCCTGGCCGCCGGCCAGACTCGGTTCATATTGGGCCTGATGGCGCTCGCAGTATTCGGTATCCGAGCAGCGCCAGATGGTCTTGCCGGCATCATTGGTCGATTCTTCCAAAAAAGATTCCAGCGATCCGCAGTGGGCGCAGGGAATGCGCGCGCCGTGCTCATCATTAAAGGACTCGACACGGAAGGGGATGTCTTCAAAGGCTAAGGATATGGCCTCGGTGTAAGGTGGCACAGCGTAGAGCATTTTTTCTCGCCCTGCGCCAAAAAGATGGGGCACCGGTGATAGATGCAGTTTCGGATTATCGAAACGCGGAATTGGCGAGGGATCCATAATGTACCGGTCGTTAATGCGTAGGGGATAACGATTAGCAATACGGATTTCGTTAAATTCTACCAAATCCTCGTAAAGACGCACATAAAGGGGTGAGTAATCACCCTCGGCATGCTGGCGTCGGCGTCTGGCCATATTGGGTTCGACAATATCCAGGGCATCGGGCTTGGGCACCTGATAGATCATAATTTGGCCTTCAACCATCGCCGTTTCGGGCGTACGGTGACGACTTTGAATGAGGGTTGCCTCGGGAGTTTGGGTGGTTGTGCGCACCCCCGGTGCCATGCGTTCGATGAATTCGCGCATGGCACAAGCGTTCACCGAATAATCCGATCCCTGGTCAATGACTTTGACCACATCATCAACGCCAACCAAAGATAGGGTAATCTGCAAACCGCCCGTACCAAAACCGCGAGCCATGGGCATTTCGCGGCTGGAGTAGGGCACCAGGTGTCCGGGAATGGCAAGGGCCTTAAGCAGTCCGCGACGTATTTCGCGTTTGGCGTCCTCATCGATAAAGGCGAAATGATAATCGGCACTGCGCGGTAATTGGTGATGGGTGCTCATGGCTTCTCCTCTGCCGCCTCACCGGCGCGCATGCCGGCAGCATGGTTTTTCTGCGCCTGCCGCAGACGATCGAGGTCGGACTGAAAGGTGACATAATGGGGCAATTTGTAATGGTTACAAAACCCCATGCTTTCAATACCGTCGACATGCAGGAGGACAAATTCCTGATCCTGATTGGGACTAGTGACCCCGCTATTCTGGCCTTGAATCAGCGAGCGGTCGAGCATCGCCATGGCGATGGCCTTGTGCTCATTATGGCCAAAACAGCATCCATACCCAAGACCAAATGATGGTCGACCGTCCACCACATCGTCGGCGGCAAACATGGCAATCACCTGGCATTCGGTCATCAGCACCTCCCCCGCTTCCACGGGTTCTCCGGTAATCGGATGGGGCATTTGCACCGGCAGGTAGCCGACTCGCAATTCGGCAATGGTTGGATGGATATCGCCGTAGGAGCGCATCACGCTATAGCCCATGGCCAGCACCCCACCGGTTTCACCACGGGAAAGCACCGATAAGACCCCCGATCGCGGTAGCGGGAAGACCAGTGCTTCGCGGGTAATGTCCATGGGCACCGCGCTTTGATGCGCAGGGTCGAGGGGCGGCAGGAGACCCTGGGCGCGGAGGTGCTCCACCACCCGTGGGAAAGTCAGCTGGCCCGGGGGGATGGCGTCAGCGCCATTATTCTGGAGCCAAGCACGGGCTGTTTCGGCAAAGGCCTGGGGATCTTCGTCGGCCAACTCAAAGCGCAGGAGGCGTTTGGAATAATCCCGGGTGGGCCCTAGGTGCTGTCCGCCGGGGATATCCTTGAATGCGGCCGAAACTCGGCGAATCAGGCGCATGCCATCGGTATCGTGGGCCGCGGTGGTACCCAGGCGGGGGCGGGTAGATCGATAGGCGCGCAGGGTAAATGCCGCCTCAAGGGTATCGCCCATGCTTTGCTTAATCGCGAGATTCGCTAATTCGGGATGATAAACCCCACCCTCGGAGAGAACCCGCGATTGAAGACTCGACAATTGACGGCCAATGCTCAAGAGATCCAGGGGATCGCCCCCTTCTAGGCCATGGCGAGTACGCTGAAATTCGAGGGCATCAGCGGCTCCGCGTATGGCGGCGGCACCGCCTTGGATGGCGACATAGGCCATATTATTGCCCTCCGCTAAGGGTTATGAGGGTGGTGCGCGGCAGGGCGAGCATGCTTTGCCCAGCGCACAGAATGCAGTCAACCCCCTGCGGGAATTTCGCACACCACTGCGCCCGAGCGCTGAGCCAGGACGGGTGAAAACCACGGGCCTTGAGGGCCAGATCCGTTTTTAATCCCGGTCCGCGTAGAATGCCCAGGGTAGGGGCAGGATCCCCAAGCGCTTCAACCTGGATCACCAAAGTGGCACTACGCTCTGGCTCCTCGAGGCTGCCAATGGCCGGAGCCAGGGCTTGGGGCACAGGGTTTTCGCCATCCAGCACCAGCCAATCCGCCGCTTCCGGAGGCGCCAAACAGGCGTGGCTAAAGCGCAGAAATTCCTCACCCAGCAAACCCTGGGGATCACACAATTGCACCGCCGGATCGACCATGGTGGCAATCACTGCGCCCATTGCCGACTCGTCTGCGATAATCGATCGCAGTTCAGCAATGCGACCGGGATAGGCCATGGCCTGCAGCAGTTGTCGGTACACCTGTTGTTGGACCTCCGACTGCCACAGCGTAGGAAGGGCAAGCTCAGGCATCGTCATCCTCCTCATCGTCATCGGCGGCTTCCAAGAGGGCAAAATCAACGGTGGTGCGCGTCAGGAGCGCGCCGCGGATGGCATCCTCATGGCAGAGGCGCTGCCAACCCTCCGTAATCAGCTGCGCCGCGTCCTCGGCGCCTGTCCAAGCGGCGGCCACAACCGCATCGATAATCGCCGCCGCCACCGCGAAGTCTTGATCATGGTGCATGAGCACCACTCCCCCGTAAATAGTGTTTCCATTGCTATCGCGCAGACTCACCGCGGCGCTGGCGGTGGGCAACTCACCCAGCAAAAAGGCCTCGCCGCGATTGGGCTCGCGCATCTGCAGCATGGTCAGGCCCTCTTGCGGCCGTTGGTGGTGGGCCACCACATAGCGATCGGCCAGGGCCTTGGCCGTGCGCTGCACCGCTGCTCCGTCACAGAGCAACAGGCAGCGCCCCCACTGGCTGCGCTCGGGCAGTTGACGATTTGGTTCAGTTACGAGGGGCATGACAGATTCCTGGCTGGGTGGTGGAGGGCAATTAGGGATGAACTTCAATCTGGCAGCGATCAGAGCGAGCCCGGGTAACGCAATATTCCACCGGGCGCTCGGTGAGCGGATCAATATTGATTGATTTGGTGCGCAACAGGGGCCGATTGCGCGGCGTGCGCAGAACATGGGCATCATCGGTGCGCGGCATAATGGCGCTGATGTAGGACACCTTGCGTTTAGGCAGTAAACCATATTCATTTTCAAGAAAGGAATGCAAACTGCCTCCCTTATACACATCAATCAGTCCGCCAAAGCGAGGCAGCGGAAAGAAATGGCTGCATACCGAAAAGGGATTCCGATCAGCCAAGCGGAGGATTTCAATCCACACCACTTCACTGCCGTCTTTAAGATTTAAGGCTTCGGCAACTCCCTTGGTGGCGGCAGCCAAGCGATTGAATATCAATTTCACCTCGGCCGAATGACCCTGGGCATTAATGCTCTCGGTGAAACGTGTGCGCGGGGAAATCGGATAACAGATAGCCGGATCCAATACCCGGGTGCCATGACCGCGTCGCCGTTCGACCACTCCCGCATCCACCAATTCATCAACCGCCCGCCGCAGAGTATGGCGATTGACACCGAAGTTTTCGGCCAGGGTCATCTCAGAAGGCAGCATATCACCGCAACGATATGCCCGTGCGATCTCGTTTTCGAGAATACGAGCGATCTGCAAGTAGATCGGCTGATCGCTTCGTGTTTCGGCGAGTGAGGTCATGACCACCTGTATAGACCTCCGCTTAGAGCCTGAAAATAAAGTCTAGATCAATTGACAGTGAAGACATATTTCATTGGCTATCTAACTGTGCATTCCGTATGCCAAAGACTACCTTGGGTGAACTCGCCCCAAGAATCCGGGCTATAGCTCAATGACCTCGACTACGGAGGGGATTCCATGCAAAAGCATACCCCATTTCAGATCACCAATGTACACATCGTCACACCCGATGAAATCATCTGGGACGGTGTCGTCACCATTAACGAATTTGGCATGATCAATGAAGTATCCCAGCGCTGTACCGGCGGGAGCCCCCAGATTGATGGCCAGGGTGGGGTGCTCATTCCCGGCGCGGTTGATCTGCACTGCGATGCCTTAGAAAAACTCATCGAAACCCGGCCCAATGTGTGCATGCCCCAAGAGCACATTATGCCCCAGGCTGAGCAGCTTTATGCCGGAGCTGGCATTACCACCATCTTTCATTCCATTAGTTTTGCTGGTGATGAATCCAATAAGCCGATCCGACATCCGCAGCGGGCCCGCGAAATTTCTCATGATGTACATAATTGGCGGCGGCACGGGGTCATCGACCATCGTCTACATGCCCGCTACGAAGTTGGCGATCCCCAAGGCCTCGATGTCATCAAGGCCCTGATTGACGAGGGCGTGGTTGATATGGTCTCGGTCATGGATCACAGTCCTGGACAGGGACAATTTCCGGATTTTGAAAAGTTTTTTGCCTATTTTGGCAAGGCCTACAACCTAGACGAAGAGCAGGCTCGTCGCTTGGCCGCCAGCAAGCAAGAAAACCGCAGCGCCGGCTGGAGGCGCGCTGTCGACCTCATTCTCTATGCTATTCAGGCCGGTCTACCGGTGGCCAGCCACGATGACGATTCGGCGGAACGGGTGCGTTTTATTCAAGAACTCGGCGGCCGCATCTCAGAGTTCCCGGTCAATTTAGAAACTGCTCGCTGTGCCCACGCCTCGGGCTTGAGAACCATTATGGGGGCACCTAATATCGTGCGCGGCTCATCGCAATCGGGCAATATGCGCGCCATAGATGCGGTGCAGGCCGGGGTGCTCGACTGCCTCTGTGCCGACTATGTACCATGGACCCTGGTGGCAGCCGCGTTCAAACTACCATCAATATCTGACTTGAGCTTGGTTGAGGCAGTGCAGCTAATTGCCACTAATCCAGCCACGGCCGCCAACTTAATGGATCGAGGCAGCATTCGCCCGGGCCTGCGCGCAGACCTTGTTCTCCTGCAGCAGGTGCGCGGCCTACCGATGGTCGCCGCAACCTGGTCAGGCGGACAGATCGCCTACCAGCGCAATGTCACCACCCACAAAGATTGGGATCGCGAGACCCTTTTCTCAGGGCGCATCGCTAGTCCGGCATGAGCTTAAACGGGATGCTGGTACTGGTCGTTGGCCCCTCTGGGGTAGGCAAAGACAGCATTATCGCCGGTCTTCTGGAACAGGCCTCGACCAGCTTTCCACTTTTACTTGCGCCCCGCTGGTGTACCCGTCAGCAGGCTGGGGGAATCGGTCATCTCCCATGCTCAGAAGCTGAGTTTGACCTCCGCCTACAGTTAGGGTGTTTTGCCCTAAACTGGTCGGCCAACGGTCATCGCTATGGAATCGGCTGCGAAATCGACCTCTGGCTACATGCCGGGGCGATGGTACTGATCAATGGCTCGCGCTCCCATGCGCAGCACACCCTGGCGCGGTATCCCCAGGCTGGTTTGCTACATATTACCGCGGACCCCACAGTGATCGCTCAGCGCCTGCATCAACGAGGACGTGAAGACGAAAAAGCCATCGAAGAACGCCTCAAACGCCAGCCTGAACTGCCACAACATGAACGCCAAGCGACCATCCATAACAATGGAAAACTCGCCTCTGCCATCGTCTGCGGCTTAGAAATTATGCACCAGTGGCGGAAGAAAGGATGCGAGATGTAGCACCTTCATCAAACCTTAACCATCCATTGACCGACTACTCATCTGACCTCGCCACCCCAATCACCAAAATCAGCACGAGTTTCAGTAACCCTCACCCACCCATGGAGCACCCCATGCGATTCATTTTTCTCATCACTACCGCCATTGCGCTCATGGCCTCTTTCGCCATGAGCGCCCTCGCCGACGAGCGTGGCTCAGCACAAAACCCTCTGCGCGTCATGCTCATCCCCGCCGATGGCGGCACCGAAGACGGCACCCGCGCCGACTACGAGCCCCTGTTTAACGCCATCACCCAGCACCACGGCATTCATTTTAATATCCGTGTCGGTCAGAGCTATGCCGCGGTCATCGAAGCCATGGCCCGTTCGCAGATGGATATCGCCTGGTTTGGCCCCCTCTCCTACCTGCAAGCCCGCGAGCGCGACGGTGCCGAACTACTCGCCGTCGAAGTCTCCGGTGGCTCTGCCACCTACAAGGCCGCCCTCTTCGTGCGCGCCGATTCCGGAATTACCTCGATCGAGCAGCTCAAGGGCAAGCGGCTGGCCCTGGGTGATGTCAACTCCACTTCCAGTTTCGCATTTCCAGTAGCCATGCTGGTGGGCGCAGGTATCGATCCTGTCAATGATTTCTCACGGGTTATTCTAGCCGGCACCCATGCCAATAGTTTGGCTGCCTTGGGCGAGGGCCGAGTCGATGTCGCCGGCGCCGCGCTGATTAGCTACGAGCGCGCAGTTAACCAGGGTGCCATCGATCCTGAGAAGGTTATTCCCCTGGCGGTCAGCGTTGATATCCCCAATCCCCCGATGGCGATGCACCCCAGCCTGCCCCAGGATCTCAAAGATCGCCTGCGCATTGCCTTTGGTTCACTCCATGAAACCGAGGGCGTGGCCCCAGAGATGATTCGCGGCTATGGTGGCCGAGTCGTGCAGAAATACGATGCCACCGTTTCCGAGGATTTGTTCACTGCCACCGGTGAGAGCATGCAGCTGGTGGACGACGAGCTTAAGGCAGCTCTGGTACGCAAAGCCTCCGAGGCCCGATAAATACCTGTAACCCCTTCGCCAGCCCGGGCACGATGTGCCCGGCTTGGCGAAGTTGGTGCTCATGAGTCAAGACCATAAGGGAATTGAATATGCAGCCTACAACCGACGAGTCACCAATGCTCAGCTTTAAGGGCCTTCGCAAGATCTACCCCGATGGAACGGTAGCCCTGGACACCGTGGACCTCACCGTGCCAAACGGACAATTCTGCGTGATTCTGGGACCCAGCGGATCAGGGAAATCCACCCTTTTACGAACCATTAATGGGCTGGTTGACCCGACCGCAGGTACCATTACTTTGCGCGATCTACCTTTGGAACGCCGCACCATGCGCCAGTTTCGTCGCCAGGTCGGCACCATCCATCAATCCTTCAATATTACCGGTCGTCTTTCGGTATTAGCTAATGTCTGTGCCGGAGCCTGCGGCGATCTGCCGGCGTGGCGCAGCAGCCTGGGAATTTTCCCTACCCCTCTCAAACGCAAGGCCTGCCAACTCATTGCCCGCGTCGGACTGCAAGAGAAACATCTCTACCGTCGCGCCAAGGAACTCAGTGGTGGCCAGCAGCAGCGCGTTGGCATCGCCCGCGCCTTCATCCTTGATCAACCCGTGATCCTTGCCGATGAACCGGTCGCCAGTCTCGACCCGGAAACCAGCCGCGAGATTCTCACCCTACTGCGCGAAGCAAGTCGCGAACGCCACGCCACAGTGCTCTGCAGCCTGCATCAAATTGATCTCGCGCGGGAATTCGCCGATCGCATTGTCGGTGTCAGCTGTGGCAACATTGTCTTCGACGGCTTGCCAGGAGAACTCGATGATGCCGCCCTCAAGCGCATCTACCAAGGCCAGCCGGACGTCTTAGCGGAAGCGGGAGTCGAAACGGTCACTGCCAAACCCTCACCAAGCGCTTTGGAGCCCTGTCGTGCCTGAGATCCCCAGCACTGCCATCCACCGATCCCAGGCTACTATCCCGGCCACCAGTTGGCATCTCAAGCACACCATCGGACCGCGCGGCATTGGCATCCTGCTGATCGTCTTCGCTCTGCTCGCCTACTCTGGCCATCGCGTTGAACTTGATCGTGCCGCCGTTGAAATTGGTGGCGCAGTGGCCGCTAATGTTGGGCTGAAAGAAGAGAGCCAGCTCGGCTCTGGCATGGCCAGTTTTATCAAGGGTATGTTCCCCCTGGCCATTGCCGAAACCACGGAATTAAACCGGCTGCAGAATTTCGACCGGGAAAATTTGCCCTGGTTCAGCCGCATCGAGACCCAGGTCCATAGTCAGCGCGTATTCGACTCCACCGCCATGAGCTGGACGGTGGTGGAACGGGAACGCGAAGTTCTCGTCCAACCCATTGGCTATCTGACTCGAGTCGGCCAACTCATGTTGATTACCATCGAAATGGCATTTTGGGCTACCATTATTGCCATCACCTTGGCCATGCCCCTGGGCTTCCTGGCTGCCAGTAATCTCACCCCCCATCCGATGGCGATGCGCATTTCACGGGCGATCTCCAGTTTCTTTCGCTCAATGCCGGAACTCATTCTGGCCATGATCATGGTCCTCGGCTTTGGCTTTGGCCCGGTCGCCGGCATCCTCGCCCTGGGTCTGCATACCGCTGGATTCTTCGGCAAGTTCTTTGCCGACGATATTGAAAATGCTGACACTGGCCCCCAAGAAGCCCTGCGCGCCACCGGCGCCGGGCGCCTAGCTATCTTCCGCCTTGCTGTCTTGCCACAGGTACTTCCGCAATACGCCGCCTACATTCAATACATTCTCGAACGCAATGTGCGCACGGCGACGATTATCGGCATTGTCGGTGCTGGCGGCATCGGCGTCGAACTCAAGGGTCGCTGGGATATGTTCAACTACCAACATGTAGCCACCATCCTTTTAGCGATCTTCATTACCGTGGTGGTGCTCGAACAAATCACCGGGCGGATTCGCCGTCGTATGATGTGAGCCCCAAAGTAATGGACAGTGGTTGAGCTTGGCACGCCACACAAATCACTAATGTCGTCTCCTGTGCATGCGCAAATCCTCGTTCAGCGCTTTAAGGGCTGAACCATTGCGCCACTGGAGTGCCTTGAATGACCCCCGATGACATTGTGTCCGCCCTCGTCTCCAGTCTCTGCGATGTGGTCCCCAAGGCCAGCTGGGGGGAGACTGCTTTGTTCTATAATCGCGGCCGACAACTACCCAATGGCGTCTATTTCTGCACCATTAAAGACCATGACGGAGCCAACGATCGGGCATCACATTTAGACCGCCAAGGCATCTTTCGCCTGGCCTTTGCCCTCGATAACGCCACCTATGTTCAGTACTTTGGCGCAAAACCACCACGACCGGCAAAGGGCTGCGCAGCCACTAGCGGTCACGATTATACCAAGCTCAATCAGCTGATGCCCCATCCGGTCTATGCCTGGATGGGCTGGGTACAGGTGCTCTGTCCCACGGCCGAGATGTTTAGCACGCTACAGCCCCTGATAGGGCAGGCCCACCGCACAGCAATGGCGAGCTTCGACAAGCGGATTGGTAGGCAAAAGCGCTCACGACAATGAGCGGCGCTTTCAGTAGCCCAGTTCGGCGCGTATCATCTCCAGTAGTTCGGTCACCAGGGGATAGCTCACCTCCACATCGTCGCGCGCGGCCACCGATCCAAAGGGAAAGGTCATACCCACCTGATGGCGCAGTTCCCGAGCCCCTTGCTCGGCATCGATATGAATCACCGGCAGTACAATACCCACCGAGGGAAGATCGAAGCGACGGCTCATGCGCTGCTCAGAGTGAGCCTCCAACAGTGCTCCCAGGGCCAGGCGGAGACGCTCTGGGGCATCGACGATAATTTCCGCGGGTGCCGGCCCCTCCACCGGCAACAAAGCGGCCATTGCCAGGGCTTCGGCGTGCAGGCTACGCTGGAAGGCGCGGGAATTGGCCTGCAACACCTCGCGCACCACCGTATTGCTGCGTCGCTCGCTACCATCCGGCATTATCACCGTGGTGTGACTGGAGTGCATAAAGGGCAGCAGGGGTCGAAAAGTGGCGGCTGAAGGTTGTTCGCGAGCAGCTTTCACCAAAGCCAAGATGGTCTCCGCGGAAGGATCGCGGCGGGCCTCGGCTTCAACCAAACGCACCCGCGGCTGTGGCAGTTCCGAGAGCTTGCGCTCATAGCCCAAGCCGAAGCCATATACCGTGTGGCTGATCAGCA
This sequence comes from Planctomycetota bacterium, assembly GCA_007695355.1. Classification (GTDB taxonomy): domain Bacteria; phylum Planctomycetota; class UBA11346; order UBA11346; family UBA11346; genus REDP01. The sequence goes on along the minus strand of REDX01000298.1, from coordinate 4,723 downwards.
CTAAGATGCCGGCTGCGCCACAGGCAATCAGACCATACAGCAAGGGCTTGCCCAATGCTGGCTGGTGCCGCCACCACAAAGCGCTGCGAATAATCAAAGCGCCAGGTACTAGCAAAGACAGCAGAGCGCTGGTACGCAAGAGATCGACACTGGTCACCAGCGCCATCAAGGCCAAGACGGCGCTAGCGGCGGAAGCCGCAATAATCATCTGCGTTCCATAACGACGACCACGCTGGCGAAATACCATCTGGAAGTGGGCCATATCAGTGCTTGGGGGAGTGCTGACCGTACTCACAGATAGGACCTCCGCAGGTAACCGCTGAGCACATCGAGGGCCACCACGGTTGCGATAATAATGAGCAGGATGGCACCCGCCGATGGGTAGTCATAGGAACGCATGGCCTCCGAAAACACCATACCGATGCCGCCCGCCCCCACCAAGCCGACCACCGTCGCCGAGCGCACATTGCTCTCAAAGCGATAGAGGGTGTAGGAAATCCACAGGGGCATGACCTGCGGGATGACCCCGTAGAGAATTTCATCCAGCTTGCCAGCACCGGTGACCGTAATGCCATCCACCGGTCGCTGATCGATCGCCTCCACAGCTTCGCTAAACAGCTTGGCCAGGGCACCCGTGGTGCTTATCCACAGGGCCAGCATGCCAGCCATCGGACCAAGGCCCACCGCCGCAACAAAGATCAGGGCGAACACCAGATCATTGATTGCTCGACTGGCATCCATTAAGCGGCGTGCTGGCTGATAGATCCACCACGGCGCGATATTCACTGCTGAGGCCAAACCAAAGGGGATGGCACAGATGAGCGACAGCAAAGTGCCCCAGATCGCCATGTGCATGGTGATCACCATTTGTTCCAAATACACCGTCCACATGGTAAAGTCAGGCGGCAAAAAGCCCGGCAACCAGCGACCGGTAGCCCCTGAAGACCCAATCACCATGCGCAGCATATTGTCGGATCCGCTGACCAAGGCCGCCGGGCGCAGATTAATCGCCACAATGCCCCACACCACCAAGCCAATCACCAGCGCCCACACACAGGTGCGAATCAAGGAGCGCGTGAAGTCCGGCTCCGGCGGCAGCGTAATGCTGCCGCCGGGCTGTACCGGTCGAGACCCTTCAATCATGCTCACAGTCCTTTATCGAGCAGATTAGCCATGGTTTCCAAGTCACTGAGTTGGGCTTCGATGGCGGCCAATTCGCGGGCCCGATCCGCCTCGCTCATTCCGCTGCGGCCCGCCAAGGCGGTGCGCTGCTTGGCTAGATCCAGCTGCCGAAACGGGATCAGCTGGTGATTATTGGAGCCCCGCCATGGACCCATGCCGCCGCCAGTATTGGCCAGGATTTCACGGGCTGCGGATACCTCCTCTGGGCTGCCAATATGGCCAAAGGTGAGGGCGAAGGCACGAATCCGATTCTTGGTCATCTCGGGGAGGTTACTGCGCATGACCAGGGGGCTGTCGGGAATCAGGGGCGAGCGCCAAACCACCCGCATCGCTGCCACCGCCTCGGGGTGACGCTGCATATTACGGCCAAAAGTATGACTGGAGAAAACGGCAAAATCAGCCTGTCCATTGAACACCGCCAACATATTTCCTTCATGATTGGCAAAGGTCACATTGCGAAAATGCTCTTGCGGCACAATCCCGTGGCGCTCCCAAACATAAAAATTGGGAACCAGGTAGCCTGAGGTGGAGTTGGGGTCACCCAGGGCTGCATTGAGTCGGGCCGCATTCTGAACAATATCATCGATGCTCTGTAAGGCCGTATTGTCATCGCGGACGACAATCACCGAGTGATAGCCGGCAATGCCGCTGGTGCTAACCCGCTGGGCGAAGATTTCTGCCCCAGCGCGGTCCACCGCTGGCATCGCCGCCGCATTACCCATGGTCGCCACTTCTACTTGACCGAAGCGCATGGCTTCAATCACCCCTTGATAATCTGGGGCGAAAAATGGTTCTACGGTATAACCGGTTTGCTGAGCAAAGGCCTCGATCCACGGCCCCCACTGGGAGCGCAGATTATCAGCGCTTTCGGTGGAAATAATCCCGAAGCGAATGGTGGTCAATTCTTCCGTCGGCTCATCGGCAAGAGCGATGGTCGAGATCAGACTCATAAAAAGGATCATGATTGGTAAGAAGAAGCGCATAGTTGTTTTCCTAAATAGGGTATGGGTTCAACTGCTGAGTATCCGCTGGAAATGAAGACCTAGAGACCCTTCTCGAGAAGACTCACCAGGGTATCCAGCTCTTTGATTTGGGCGTCAATGGCGGCTAACTGACGATCGCGATCGGCGGCAGAGAGACCGTCACGCTGTTGAATTTGCGTCCGTTGTTTCGCTAGCTCCAACTGACGAATGGGGATCAACTGATGATTATCGGAGGCCCGCCACACTTCCATACCACCACTGGTGCGCGACAGGATGGCCTGCTCACGGGAGCGCTTATCCGCATCACCCACCACACCGAACCCGATAAAAAAGCCACGGATCTTATTCTTCGTGACTTCGGGCAGATTTGTACGCCACACCATGGGGCTAGAGGGAATGAGTGGTGAACGCCAGACGGTACGCAGGGATGACACAGCCTCAGGATCGCGGGCCATGGTGCGCGCTGGCTGGAAGCTGGAAATAGTCGCAAAATCTGCCTGTTTATTGGCCACTGCCAAGAGCATCGCATCGTGGCTGGAGTGGGTGACATTGCGGAATGCCTGCTGGGGAACGATACCGCGGCGCTGGAAAATATAGAAGTCCGGCACCAGGTATCCGGAGGTGCTATTGGCATCACCAAGGGCAGCATTGAGTCGCCCCGCATTTTCAATAACATCGTCGAGGGTATGCAGGTCGCTATCGCGATGGACGATCATTAGGGTGTGGTAACCAATATTATAGCCGGGGTTAACCCGCTGCACGAAAACCTCGCCGCCGGCGCGATCGACGGCCAAAATGGCCGCCGCATTTCCCAGGTAGGCGATCTCAATCTGGTCGAAGCGCATGGCCTCGACGATGCCGGCATAGTCAGGGGCGAAAAATGGTTCTACGGCGTAACCTGTCTGCTTGGCAAATTCATCGAGAAATTCCGACCATTGGCTGCGCAAATTGTCAGAGCTATCGGTCGCAATAATACCAACGCGAACGGTCGCGAGATCCTTTTCCTCATTGGCGGAAAGCATCACCGCCGAAGAAATGAGCAGTAAAATAGCGCAGAAAAGCTGTCGCATGAGAAGTCTCCTTGAGAGTGGATAAGTCTTTAAGGTGAATGCTAGCCCACACGGGGCATGGCTGGTATGGGAGCGGTGTGCGGGATGTGACTCGGACGAGGGCGCTGCTGGGCAATGCCAGCGTCATCAGCCTCAGATCCATAGAGATCGGTGAGCAAATCATGGGTCAAGGCATCGGGCACCCCATCAAATACAATGCGCCCGGCCTTGAGAGCGACGATGCGCTGACAATAGCGCTTGGCGAATTCCACTTGATGGAGACACACCACCACGGTGGTGCCATCAATGCGATTGACATCACTCAGGGCCTCCATGACGCGGCGCGAGGACTCCGGATCCAAGGAGGCAATGGGCTCATCGGCCAAAATCAGTTTGGCCTCTTGCATCATCGCCCGCGCAATGGCGGCACGCTGCTGCTGCCCACCGGATAGGGTGCCTGCGCGTTGTCCGGCGTGGATGCCGATACCAACCCGGTCAAGGGCCGCCATTGCCTGTTGAATTTCGGCCCCGGTAAACCAGCCCAACATACGGCGATGAAAGGGCATGTGAGCAAGGCGACCGACCAGCACATTGGTGAGCAAGGTCAAACGATCGACCAAATTAAACTGTTGAAAAATAAAGCCGACTTCGCGGCGCAAACGACGGATGTGCGGGTCAAGCCGGCCATTATTTTGCACCGTTTGCCCAAACACGCGAATCTCTCCACCGGAATCCGAACGCACTAAACCCGTTATATGGCGTAACAGCGTGCTTTTTCCGGATCCCGATGCACCAATCAAACCGACCATACTCCCACTCTCAATGCGCAAATCGACTTCATGAAGGGCACGATGTTTGCGAAATGCGGTACTAAAGGTCTTGCTCAGCGACAACACCTCCACCGCAGGGAGGTCAGTGGGCGAGGAATGTGGGGTATTCATACCGCCCATGATGTGGGCCTAAGCAGTCCAGCTGGTAAATGTTCGGTGAACTGCCAATGAATATCCTATACATAACGACACGATTGGCTTCACTGGGCCGCCTATTTACACGGATTTTTGGCACAGCATGAGCTTCAGAATCGCATCGGCGGTATTCAACCACCCCCATGACCGCAGCAGCAATCATGAAATATTCATAGAACCTACATCATACCTTTCATGACTGCTGTATAATACACACCGTGGTCACGATTTTTCGCGCTCGGAATCAGATACCGTTCAACGCCCACCACCCCCTGGGCGCACCGAGCTTGCGCGACCACCAGTCCTATCCTTTGACAATGTGTGGTGCAACCATGGCTCAGACCCCACGCCTATCGCGACAACCGGTATTCCTTCATGTCTGCCTGGTGACCGAGACCTTCCTCCCCGAGGTTAATGGCGTGGCCATGACCCTTGGCCGCCTGGTCGCAGGCATGCGTAGCGCCGGACACCGCATGACCGTGGTGCGCCCACGCCAGGATTCCGATCCCAGTCAGGAAAACGATCAGACACTGCGCTTGGGCTT
>REDX01000222.1 GCA_007695355.1 Planctomycetota bacterium | reverse complement strand
GCTCTTGGCACTCTTGGCGCTCTTGGCACTCTTGGCGCTCTTGGCACTCTTGGCGATAGATACGCACGACAAAGGCATTGCTCTCAGCGACCCAGAAGAGGATGATTGGCACTCCCATAAAAGTCGCAACGTCGCTGTCGGGGATTTAAGAACATCCGCGCTTTAAACCTCAAGCAGCGATAGCGGAGCGCTTGCGTATCCGCTGTCCTTCCCCTTTGCCATTGCCCATTTAACCACCGTTAGCCGACCAAGCTCCCGGCCCCACGGCAACTACTCAAGCATTTCCACTAGCGCTCCCGCGTCGGCAGGGCGGCGAGGATGGCCTCGGCCACCGCCGCCACTCCCTCGCCGTGGCGCACGGCGGCAAAAATGGTGGGCCCGGTTCCGCGCATGCGCGCCGCATCCCGGGCCATGACACCGAGGTCTGCGCCCACCGCCGGGGCGAGGTCGGTTTTATTAATCACCAGCAAGTCGGACTGGGTAATCCCCGGCCCACCTTTGCGTGGCACTTTATCGCCGCCGGCAACATCGATGACATAGATGGTGAAATCCGCCAGTTCGCGGCTAAAATCCGCGGCCAGATTGTCGCCACCGCTTTCGACGATAAGCAAGCGCGGCTGGTGCTGGGCAGTCAGCTGTTCGCAAGCCAAGAGATTGGCGCTGATGTCTTCGCGAATGGCGGCGTGGGGACAGCCGCCGGTCTCCACGGCGCGGATGCGCTCCGCCGGCAGGGCCTCATGGCGGGTGAGAAATTCCGCATCCTCACGGGTAAAAATATCGTTGGTGACCACTGCCAAAGAGAGTTGATCGCGCAGATGACGACAGAGGGCCAGGGTGAGGGCGGTTTTACCCGAGCCCACCGGACCGCCAATGCCCACCGTAAAGGCGCGCTCGTCATAGTCCCGAGGCAGGGGCGGCGGCCGCTGGTGGTAGTGGCCGGGGTGCTCCAATACCTCGTGGTGATGGTCGTGGGCATGGGAATGGGAATGGGGGTGACCGCCGTGCATGGGATGCTCCTAACTCTGAAAGAGGCGCGAATAGAGTTGATCGTGCTGGCCGCAGCACAGCTCCACCACCGGCGAGCGGCCGCAGACCTCCGCCTCCGTATCGCTGCGGTGGCGGGCCAATACGGCCAGCACCCCAGGGCCCAGTTCCGCCAGCAGGCCCTGGGCGGCCAGGGGGCCAATGCGGCCCAGGCGCACCGCCGCCGATACGCCATCGCGCAGACACTGGAAGGCATAGAGGCGCTGCACCGCCTCGCGACTGCAGCCGAGGGTGGCGGTTACCGCGCCAAAAACCGGGGCAATGTGGCAGGAACTATTGGCCGCGCGCAGGGCTTGTTTCAGCGGCTTACAGCTGGGAAATGCCGCCGCCGCGGTGCCGATGAGCCCATTGCCGGTGGCGATGCTGGCCCGCCGCACACTGGGAGTAAGCACCGTGGTGTCGGCGTGGCGATCCCATTCAACTAGGCGCTGCGGCTGCTGGTGCGCGGCATTGATATAGCCCAGGCTGCTGGCCAGCACATGCTCGGCCGACCACATGAGCCAGGCGCGCAGGGCCTCCACATCCGGAATCAAACCGGCCTGGGTCGCCGACTCCAGCCCAGCGGAATGGGCAAAGGCCCCGGTGGGAAAACCGGAATCGGCCAATTGCCACAGCAGCCAATCCTGGTGGATAGACTCAGCCATGGCGATCAAAAGAGGAAGTAACGCTGGGCCAGGGGGAGCTCGGCGGCGGGTTCGCAGGTCAGGTGCACGCCGTCGGCGGTGACGCGGTAGGTTTCGGGATCGACCTGGATATCAGGGGTGGCGGCATTGAAGACCATATCGGCCTTGCGCACCCGCCGGCAACCGCTTACCGCCCGCAGGTGCTTGCTTAAACCGTAGCCCTGGGCAATGCCCGAGGCCAGGCAGGCGGTGGACACAAAAGCGATGCTAGTGGGCCCCACGGCGGCCCCGAAGGCACCGAACATCGGCCGCATCTGCACCGGCTGCGGTGTCGGTATGCTGGCATTGGAATCGCCCATCTGCGCCCAGACAATGCTGCCGCCCTTGATAATTATTTCCGGTTTGGCGCCGAAACAGGCCGGATCCCAGATTACTAAATCCGCTAATTTTCCAGGGGAAATAGAGCCTATTTCATCGGCCATGCCGTGGGCCAGGGCGGGGTTTATGGTGTATTTGGCCAGATAGCGCTTAATCCGGAAATTATCCGCCCGGCGATTGGCTGGGCTATCGTATTCCGGCGGCGGTGGCAGATGCCCGCGCTGCTGCTTCATTTTGTGGGCAGTTTGCCAGGTGCGGGTTATCACCTCGCCAATGCGGCCCATGGCCTGGGCGTCTGAGCCCATCACCGATATCGCGCCCATATCGTGGAGGATGTCTTCGGCAGCGATGGTTTCACCGCGGATACGCGATTCGGCAAAGGCCACGTCCTCGGGAATGCTGGGGTCCAAATGGTGGCAGACCATGAGCATATCCAGGTGCTCATCAATGGTATTTACCGTATAGGGGCGGGTGGGATTGGTGCTAGAGGGAATAACATTTTCGGCAGAACACACGCGAATAATATCCGGGGCATGGCCACCGCCGGCACCTTCGGAGTGATAGGTGTGAATGGTGCGACCTTTAAAGGCGGCCAGGGAATGTTCAACCGAGGCGGACTCATTCAGGGTATCGGTGTGAATGGTGACCTGGATGTCGTAGTCTTCGGCGACCGTCAAACAGCAGTCGATGGCGGCGGGGGTGGTACCCCAGTCTTCGTGCAATTTTAGGCCCACGGCGCCGCCGCGGATCTGCTCCGCCAAGCCTGCCGGATGGGCCGTATTGCCCTTACCGGTGAGGCCAATATTGATGGGGAAGGCATCGGTGGCTTGCAACATGCGCTGCAGGTGATGGGCGCCCGGGGTGCAGGTGGTGGCATTGCTGCCGGTGGCCGGCCCGGTGCCACCGCCAACGAGGGCTGTCAAACCAGCGGCCAGGGCTTCGGGCAGCAATTGCGGACAGATAAAATGCACGTGGGTGTCAAGGCCACCGGCGGTGACGATCATGCCCTCACCGGCGATAACCTCGGTGGTCACACCCACGATTAAGTGGGGATCAACCCCCGCCATGACATCGGGATTGCCGGCCTTACCCAGGCCGACAATGCGCCCACCCTTAATGCCGATGTCTGCCTTAACAATGCCGCCCACATCCAGCACCAGGGCATTGGTAATCACCACATCCAGGGCGACATCCGAGTCCACCCCGCAGGCCTGGCCCATGCCTTCGCGCAGCACCTTGCCGCCGCCGAATTTACACTCATCGCCATAGTGGGTGTAGTCCGCTTCGACTTCCGCCCATAAATCCGTGTCGCCCAAGCGCACCGCATCACCGGTGGTGGGCCCAAACATGGCCGCATAGGCCTGGCGCGGCATTTCGTAGGCCATGGTTACTGCCCCCCTGCGGCTGGTGCATCGGCAAAGCCGCCCGTCGCCACGGCCGTGCGATAGCGGGCAAGCACCGCCGGATCGTCGGCGGCGCCATCGGCCAGAGCATTACCGCCACGGATTACCCGGGCCCCGGCGATGGGCACCAGATGGACGGTCTTGGCCTCCCCCGGCTCAAAGCGCACGGCGGTACCGGCGGGAATATCGAGGCGATGGCCAAAGGCGGCGGCGCGGTCAAAACGCAGATAGGGATTGGTCTCGCCAAAGTGGTAATGACTGCCCACCTGAATCGGCCGGTCGGAAGTATTGGTGACCCGCAGTTGGCGGGTCTCGCGCTGGGCATTGAGGGTAATGCTGCCCGCAGCCAGGCGCAGGGCGCCGGGGGCTAACTCATCCGCCACAGTGAAGCGGCTGAGCTCCGGCACCGGTAGAAAGCTGCCATAGAGGGCCATGGCCAGATCGCCGTGCTCGGCGGCAATGGGGTGATGCACGGTGACCAGCTTGGTGCCATCGGGGAAGGTGCCCTCCACCTGCACATCGTGGATCAGCTCCGGCACCCCGGGCATGACCTGACGGCGGCCGAGCAGGGTTGCGCCCAGGGCCATGAGCTCGCTCACCGAACGGCCGTCGCGGATCAATTCCAAGACCACCGTGGCAATCAGGCCCACCGCCTCGGGATGGTTCAGCCGCAGGCCCCGGGCCAAACGCTTTTGGGCAAGGAAGCCCACCTGATGCAGGATCAGGTGATCAAGTTCACGGGGACTGAGACGCACGGCATTCCTCCACAGACTTCACCAACCCATCATCTCAGGGATGAGAGTGGGGGACCAATGCCAAGAACTGTTTACCTGTTATGCAGTTCCCCTGCGGCAAGACCCTGGGTTGACCCTCTCTGCCCATCTTTTGTACTCTGTTGTGGGCTCCTTCAATACCCCTTAGTGCCCATTGCCCAGGTAGCCCCCCTACGGTTCCCCTGACTCAAGGAGTTTTTCCATGTACCGACCGTCCCTCCCTGCCCTCAGCGTAATTGGCCTCTGTGCCCTGGCCGCCGCCGCGGTGCTGAGCGGCTGTGGCTCCAGCGCCGACCAGGATGGCTCTAGCGCCGCCGCTGCTCCCGCCGCCAGCCCCTTTGTCACCATCGGCACCGGTGGCGTCACCGGAGTCTACTACCCCGTCGGCGGCGCCATCGCCAATATGATCAATGGCCGCCGCAGCGAATTGGGTCTGCGCGCTTCGGTGGAAAGCACCGGCGGCAGCGTCTACAATATTAATGCCGTCCTCAGCGGTGATCTGACCATCGGCATTGCCCAGTCCGATCGCCAGTATGAAGCGGTAAATGGCCTCGGCGATTGGGCGGGTGCGCCCCAGAGCCAGCTGCGCGCCATTGCCGGCCTGCATCAGGAAGTGATTACCCTGGTTGCCGCCGCCGAAGCCGGCATCGCCGGGGTTGCCGATCTGCGTGGCAAGCGGGTGGCAATTGGCAACCCAGGATCGGGCCAGCGCGGCAATAGCGAAGAGGTGCTTGCCGCCTTCGGCCTGGATCCAGCCAGCGATCTCAATGCCGAGGGCCTGGTCGCCGCCGAATCGCCGCGGGTTCTGCAGGACGGCCGCATCGATGCCTTCTTCTACACCGTTGGCCACCCCAATGGCAATATTACCGAGGCCACCAGCGGCCGCCGCCAGGTGCGCTTGGTGCCGATTAGCGGCGAGGCCATCGACGCCATTGTCGCCGCCAAGCCCTTTTATAGCCACGCCCGCATCCCCATGCGGCTCTACCCCAATGCCGCCAATGAGGAAGACTATGTGGAAAGCTTTGGCGTCAGCGCCACCCTGGTAACCTCGGCGGCGGTGGACGAAGCCACGGTGTACGCGATTACGCAAACCATCTTTGAAAATCTCGAGCGCCTGCGCGGCCAGCACCCGGCCCTCGGCGGCCTGGAAGCAGAAGGCATGCTCTCCGGCCTCAGCGCCCCCCTCCACCCCGGTGCCGAGCGCTACCTGCGCGAGGCCGGCCTGCTGGCTGACTAAAGGCCATGGACGAGGGCGCGCGGGCGGCGGCGGAGTTAGCCCAGGCCCAGGAACAGGGCTCCCGCGTGCATGGCCGTTGGATGGCATGGCTGGTGGCTGGCATTGCCGGGGGCTGGTCGCTCTTCCAAATGGCCCTGCCCGCACCCTGGCTGCCACCGGTACCCGATAGTCTCAGCCGCATTCTCCACCTCGCCTTTGCCATCACCCTCGTCTACCTCTGCTTTCCCCAGGTGCGCGGGGATTCCCGGCTCGGCCGTTGGCTGCAGGGCTGGCGCTGGCTGCGGCCCCTGGCTAGAGAGCGCGGTTTCCCCTGGCTGGACTGCCTGCTGGCCACCATGGCCGCCCTCTGCGTGCTCTACCACGTCTGGGATGCCCCCGGCATTGCCAGCCGCCAGGGCCGGCCCTCTGGCCTCGATCAGCTGGCGGGCTGGGGCCTGGTGGCCCTGCTGCTGATCGCCGCCAGCCGCTGCCTGGGCCCGGCCTTATCCGTCCTTGCCCTGATATTTATGGGCCTGGTATTTTTTGGCGGCACCCTTTTTACGCAAGTCATCGACACCGATTGGTGGACCCTGCGCAATGCCTCGCCCACCGCCTTTATTTCCCAGATGAGCATGAGCACCGAGGGCATTTTTGGCACCCCGCTGATGGTCTCCACCAATGTCGTCTTTCTCTTCGTGCTGCTGGGCACCCTGCTGAACCATGCCGGCGGCGGGCGCTGGTTTACCGATCTCGCCCTCGCCGCCGTTGGCCGCTACCGCGGCGGCCCGGCCAAGGCGGCGGTGCTGGCCTCTGGCCTCACCGGCAGCGTCTCCGGATCCTCGATCGCCAATACGGTGACCACCGGCACCTTTACCATCCCCCTCATGCAGCGCGCCGGTTATCCGGCGGTCAAGGCCGGCGCCATTGAGGTGGCGGCCAGCACCAATGGCCAACTGATGCCGCCGATTATGGGCGCCGCCGCCTTCATTATCGCCACCCTCTGCGGCATCCCCTATCTCGATGTGGTGAAACACGCCCTCATTCCGGCGGTGGTCAGCTATCTTGCCCTGATCTGGATAACCCATGTCGAAGCCGCCAAACTGGGCCTGCGGCCCATCCCGCGTGAACTCCTACCGCGCTTTATCGCCACTTTCATCAGTGGCTGGTACTACCTGATTCCGATTATTCTCCTGCTGGTGCAATTGGTGTGGCTGCGGCGCAGCCCCGAGCGCGCCGCCTTTGACGCCATCCTCGCCCTGGTCGCCCTGCTGGCCCTGCGCGCCGCCTGGTTTGCCCATCGCCAGGGGGCCTCCCCCATCGCCAGTGCCTGGGCCGCCGCGCGGGCGGTGGGATCGGGCCTGAGCGCCGGCGGCTTGGCGATGATGACCATTGGCGTCGCCGTCGCCGCCGCCGGGATTATCGTCGGCATCGTCAATATGGGCATGGGCGGCATGATTACCGAATTCGTCGCCACCGTCAGCGGCGACAACTTCCTCCTGCTCTTACTGCTCACCGCCATTGCCGGATTGGTGCTGGGCATTGGCCTGCCCACCACCGCCAATTACATCGTCATGGCCAGCCTCACGGCGCCGATTATTATGAGCCTGGCACCTCCGGATCTGGCCCTGCCCCTCATCGCCGTCCATCTCTTTGTCTTCTATTTCGGCATCCTCGCCGACGACACCCCGCCGGTGGGCTTGGCCGCCTATGCCGCCGCCGCCATCTCTAAAGCCTCACCCATCGCCACCGGCGTCCAGGGCTTCACCTATGATCTGCGCACCGCCCTGCTGCCCTTTATGTTCATCTTTAACCACCAGCTTCTGCTTATCGGCGTCGATACCCTGGCCCACGGCCTGGCCGTCTTTGTCACCGCTCTGGTTGCCATGCTCTGCTTTGCCAGCCTCACCCAATCCTGGGTCCTCACCCGCAATCGCTGGAGCGAAAGTATCCTCCTCATCCTCGCCATTCTCTGCCTGCTACGCCCAGATCTCATAAGCGGCTGGTGGGGCAGCACGCAAACCTGGCCCAAACTTCTCGGCCTCGCCTGCGCCGGCCTGGTCCTTGGCGCCCAATGGCTGCGCTGCCGGGCAATGACGGGATCTGCACAACCCCCTTCTGCAGCCAAGGCCCCAGGCGCGGGCTAAAAACGGGCTGCCTCCATCAGCAATTTCCAGTGATTAGAGCAGCCTAGCCCAGGGATCATCGCCGAGTTCTGCGCCCAGCCACTGGCAGTGCTGGCGGCAACAGGCGCGGGCGGCTTCGACATCACGAGCCAGGCCGCGCAGCAGGGCCCCGTCGGGGAAGGGACTGAGGCTGAAGCTGCAGCCATCGGCGCGGGGCGCTGTATTGCCTAAGGCCTGGATTGCCGACTGGCAGCGGGGGCCGTAGAAACCCAGGCTAAAGCAGCAGCGCCAGGGGCCCAGTTGGGCGCGGGTGTGCTCCCCTTCCAGGCAGAGGCGATCGCGCAGCAGCACCGTATCGCCCCGGCTGAGGGTGGTGCTGAGGCGGACGCGCTGGGCGCTCCAGTGCTCGCCCTGGTCGGGACGGCCGGCGCTCAGGCATTCCCACCAGCAGCAGCTGGCGCCGGGCTGGCAGTGAAAATAACTGTCCTGGGTATAATCCGCATGGGCGTAGGCGGTAATGGGGTGGGGAATTTGCGCCAGTAGCGATCCCGCGGCGAGGTCGGCGCGAGTGCTTTGGCGGGCCCCGCGGCCCTGGGGGTCCTTGTAGATTTTCGTCGCCCCCTGGGTGCTCAGCAGGGCGCTGGCCCCGGCGCCAAGGCTGAGAGCGGTATCCAGGTGGTCCCCGGCCACCACTCCGCCGCCAAAGGAGAGTTGGCACAGCCATACCGCCGGCCCGCGCGCCACCGGCGCTAAAAGCTTGGCCGGGGCACGGGCCTGCTGCTGCACCAGGCTGCTGAGACCATCGACCATATGCACCTGGGCACGGGCCTGGCCGGGAGCGCAGGCAGCGTGGTTCGGCAAGGATTCGGCGGCGGCAGTCACAGGATGCGCGGCCGCAGTTCTAGTCGATGATCGTCACCCGCATCGGCGCACGGCTAATAAAGCGCCCATCGCGGGTGGTGGTGCAGGGGACAAGAATGCGGTAGAGCTCAAGGGCCTCTTCATTGCGCATGCGCACACAACCATTGGAAGAGCGGGATCCGGTGGCCTGACCATCGCCGGTATAGCCGTGGATGCCCAGCCCATTGCGACCAATTTTCGGATCGAAGGCCAGCCACACCGGGCCAATAATATGGCCGGGAGCACCGTAGTCGAAGACGCGATTGGTCACTGGATCCGTCCACTGAGGATGTTTCTCGCGGGCCGTAATGTGGGTGGTGCCGGCGGGGGTTGGTGTCACGTCCTCGCCGATGCCAACATCATAGCGTCGGGCAAAAATGCCGCCAATAAAGAGATCCATACGGAAATCCGACTTAGAAATATGCATGTCGTAACCGGACTCTTTGAGGTTGAACAGCTTGAGGCGATCGCCAGGTCGAATATTGCCATCCTCGGGATTGCTTCCGCGCAGTATATTAATAAATTGATAACTCATGCCGTATTCACGGCCAATATGATCCAAGATATCCCCGGGTTTGACTATGTAATTCACTACAAAACCGGTTTCGTCATCTAAGTATGGGGCCGGGCTAAAAAAGATGGCCTGCGCCAGGGGATGTAGCCGGTCCTTAATCAGCCGCTCCTGTTCGCCGCGGCTACCAGCTATGGCGTAGAGACCGCGCAAAACTCGGCTATAGTCCCGGGCCAAGGCAATCGCCTGAGAATCAGTGACCGGATTGCGATCCGCCTGACGCAAACTAGCCCAGCGGGCATCGGCAGCCTCCCGCAGCTTTTGTAACTCCGGCGGCAAGGTGACCCGTGCGCCATTGCTGCGGCTGGAACTGGTAGACTCCACGGCCTGAGAGCCGCCATTGCCAGAGCGTCCGTTCTCGGAACGACGTTCGCGCGCCTCCATGGTAGCGCCAAGACCAGCCGGCGCGGCGCTCACCTCTGCCTCTTCGCTGACCAAGAGCTCTTCCGGCTCGTCGCTATACCACTGCCAGCCATACCAGCCGACAACGCCCAGGATCACCAGAATAAGAAACGCCTTCATAGCCGACTCCCTGCCCCTCAACGGGGGCCAATGAAACTACTTTAACAGCCCTGGAGACGAGGAAAACCGGCAAAACCCACAGACCAAGATCGATTCAGCCAAGATCCTTCGCTCCTGATAACATTGGCCGCTGCCAACCGTTCCTTTCACCGAGATCAGATGCGCGCCCCAACTGATGCAGCCTTCCCTCATCGCCCGTTGACAGATCCTCGCAGGTCATACTGTTCCGCGTCCGGTTGGACGGGGCCCGTGGGATTGGTTTCCCCTGGGTTCATCCCCGCTTTCGCCCCCGCTTAGACAGCCCAATCGGCTACCGGGGCAACAGAGGAGATTGTGATATGGACCCACTCATTGCTTTGGTTGAACAGGACTCCGTCCGCAAGGAAGCCCTTGGCGACTTCAATGTCGGTGACACCGTCAATGTCCACACCCGGATCAAGGAAGGCGACAAAGAGCGCATCCAGATCTTCACCGGCACGGTTATCCGTAAGGTGGCTGGTCACGGTGGCATGAACGGTGCTTTCACCGTCCGCCGGATCGTGGAAGGTGAAGGCATTGAACGCATCTTCCCCAATAACAGCCCCCGCGTGCTGAAGGTGGAAGTTGCCCGCCGCGGTCGTGTCCGCCGCGCCAAGCTCTACTACCTGCGCGACCGCGTTGGCAAGGCCACCAAGGTCAAAGAAAAGCTCGTCAGCAAGAAGTAAACAGCAGGCGGACGCAAAAAAGTCCGCTTCGCCCCAAAGCCTTCCCATCGCCCACCGTCAATTGAGACGGTGGGCGAATTGCGTTAGCGACCATGAGGCCAAATCGGCGGGCGGTGACCGCCGGAGGCAAGGGGCGCAGCACCGGCCGCATGAGAGCCCAAGGCCCCCCCCGCGAAACCAAATCGGGGGGCATCAGGGGAACCCCCCGCGAAACCATAAAGGGGGGCAAGGGGACAAAGCCCCCCAAAAAAGAGTCGAACAAAAAAACCCCCCGCGTAAGCACCATACGCCCATAGAGCGGGGGCCAGCGGGGGCGTTTTAGAACGAAATAGTATGCGCCCAGCGCAGACCAGCTGCACACGAAAGCTCTCTGGTGGGACTCAAGTCCCACCCTCCGGGCGGCGCCTTGCGCCGGGGGGCAAGGGGGCAAAGCCCCCAAAAAAGAGTCGAACAAAAAAACCCCCGCGTAAGCACCATACGCCCATAGGGCGGGGGGCAGCGGGGGGGCGGCAGCCCCCCAACGGCCGCCGAGGGAGGTAAGGGCGGATATAATCGCGAAGCGATCCGCCCTTAGGCGCGTAGCGCCGGCCTCCCGACAGCGGCCGCGGGGGAGCCCGAGGGGGGAACCCCCTCGAAACTACAGCGCTGGGAGGAGCTTTTCGTAGTCCTCTACGCCGCCGCGATCCAAGCAGCACTGGATAATCTCGCGACCATGCTTGCTCAGGCCAGGACCCTTGGTGAACTTGGCCAGCTCCTTCTCGAAGAATTCGTAGAGCATGGCGGCACCGGCGTCGTAGGCGTCGTCGCCTACTTCCGGCTGGGTGTTCACTTCCAGGAACCAGCGGGCGATGGAGCGCCCTTCCACCTGCATGCTGTAGAGGCTATAGCCCAGCAGCGGGCAGCGGGCGGGATCCAGCTTGTCGCTCTTGAACTTGGCGCCGCCGCGGCGAGCCAGGTATTCGCGGGCGATCCACTGCGGAGCAAAACCCACTTCCCAGGCACCGACGTGCTGATTGGGGCAGATAATGTAGCGGGTCTTGCGGGCCTTGCCGAACTGTTCGAGCAGTAGGTTGGCCTGATCCACCCGGCGGCCGGTGCAGAAGGGCCAGTAGCTGCCGACGCCCTCGGAACTCATGCCCTCGGTATCAACGATCGAGGGGTTGGCATGGCCACGGGGCGCGGTGAGGCGCCACAGCCAAGCCAGGGCTGGGGGCAGAATCTGCACCAGTCCCATAATGCCGTAGGTGGGCTTGTGCTTGGTGCAGGGCGGGCAGCGCACGCCGAAGCTGCGGATGTCCACACCCACCGCATCGTCGACAACATTATCCACGCAGCGGCGGGGCATGACCACGCGGGGGTTGGGGCAGGGCTTGCCCGGCTCGTCCATAACCGGTTCCCAAATCAGGGCCGTGGAGCCAGGAACCGCATCCACGCTCAGGAACAGCAGGGGTTCCTTGGGTTCAACCGTGGCCTTCTCAAGGAAGGGGTCAGTACCGTAACCGGTAATGTGGTTCACGCGCAGGAACCAGGCTTCTTCGGCATCGGTGACATAGAGCCGATCGTCGCCCTTCTGGATCGAGGGGTGAGCCAGGGCCATATCGTCAGTGACCGGGAAGAGGTCGCAGGTACGGGGCATTTCCAAATGCCGCTTTTCACCAGTAACCACATTGCGGCCCAGCAGCACCCGGCCGTCGGCTTCGCGGTGGGCCTGCTCAAGCATTTCCGACTTACCGCCGCCAGAGGCACCTTCGTGCATAATGGTGACCGTATTGTCGTAGGGGGTGACCACCTGCACCGTCGAGCAGTGATTGGTGACCCAGCCTTCGCGCTCGCCAATGGTTAGCAGCACGCCGTAGATACCCTTCTTGGCCGAGGGGCCTGGGTAGAGGTTAAAGCTGAAGAGCTCATGCAGATCGGGGGTGCGATTATGGGCCACCACCTGCTTGCCGTTGAAGTGGGTGTGACGGAAAGGCGGCGCCACATAGATGATGGCCTTGGGATTAAAATCCTTGGTCAACTCTTTGAGGGGGATAATGCCTTGCAGTTGCGCCAAGCCGAGAGCAAAGAAGCCGGCATTGGCAGGGGCGATAACCAGCGCATCCACGCCCATGCCCTTGCGGCCGGCGAGGTAGGCAAAGGCGGCCACATTCTGGCCCTTGAGCCATTCCAGGGCGGCTTCGCGCACCGGTTCCCACTCGCCATAGCTGTCCTGGAAGCGGGTTTTATCGGTGACACCCTTATCGGCAATAAACATGCAGTCGGGGTCACGACGGCGCATATAGGCCGTGGTGTAGTTCGCAGCGATACCGTTTTTCACGCGGTTGACCACCACCTCGTCCACCACGCCCTTGCCGGGGACATCATAGGAGACGGTGAAGGTGTCAGAGCCGGGGCCACCAACGGCGGCCTCAAGGATATCGGTGGAATTCTCAAACCAGGTCACCGATGGGGCGGCCTCGAGCACCGCACGGGCATCGGCAGGCAGGTTGAGGTCCTTCCAACTAGAAATCTTGGACATGGATCATGCCTTTCTTGGGGAGGGTTGTGGGGACCGGCGGCGGGGACTCCCAGCCCGATGCCGTCGGTGTGTTTGCGTAAAAGAGCGCTGAATCCGCTTGGGCGGGCACCCACCCGCGGCAGGGGGCCTTAGCCTCCGTTCGCGTGCGGGAAGCATGGTATGCTACCCGATTATTGCACCAATGATCTTTCCAATGAAAGTCGTGGAATTTGTAGAACCTTTTATATCCCACTGTCATTTATGGATTTATATTTTTGTATTAGCATAGTTATTGACCCGATTTACGATTGTTAAGGCGCGTGAGTATATGCTGCATGGTGAATCTGATTCGTCAGATAGTCTCCCCAATGCTTCTCAAAGAAAATGCGATCCAGATTATCGAGGGGACGCAGAGCTTGGTGGCTTAGGCTAAAACTATCGCCCTGCCATTCCACCGTGATCTTAAACTGCTGATGTTCTGGCTTTTCGACGCGATAGCGCACGTCCGACAACGGTCCGTGTCGGGTATGAATAGTGACTTCCCCGTCGGCAGCCAAATAAGCACGTGCACCGCGGGATCCGCCACCCAAACCAACATAATGCACTAAGGTGGCCAATACCGCTTCTGAGGTGAGGGCGAGATGGCGCCAACGAAAGATGTCTACTGCCTGGGATGGACGGGTGATCGCCAATCCCGCCTGCCAAATGCGCCGACGCAGATCTTGGGCAGCCTGCAGAGCTGGCGGTAACTCATCGACTTGGCAGATAAAACCTGCCTTCTCACTCATACGACCCTGGATCTCCTCGCGCACTGCCGATATTGCCAATGCGTTTGGATGGGATTTCAAACCAGAACGGATGAGTCCAGCGCAAGCGCTTACCGCCTGGGATAATTCTTGATCAAAGGTTTTGTCAGCCACTTGGCTGCCGCGAGCAGCGCAGTGGCTGGCCACCCGTAAACCGCCCACCTGCCCCGCATTCAACGCCGAGCCACCGGGCCGGGTTACCCCATGGGTGCCGGCCACTTCGCCGACTGCAAAGCAGTGCGGCAAGGAGCTTTCATTCCAGGCATCCACCGCCACCCCGCCATTCATATGCTGATTGCTGACATTAAATGGCAGTGGATCCGTGGCCAAATCGTGACCGTGCATCCGGTACAGCTCAATGGCTAATGGGTTCATATGTTGTAGGCGTTCGATGGGAGTTTCCTGTAGGGCATCGTTGTTCTCCAGATAGGTGCGCACATCCGCATCAAGATTATCCAGCGAGAAGGCCTTACCGTCGGCACCGGGCTGAGGATTGCGCAAGAAATCCATGACCACCGTGCGGCCAGCGCGGCTTTCGCGATCGATGGCAAGATCCACCAGGGAGGAACCAAAATCCTCCATGCGCGTAGCGTGGAAGGGCCATTGGTAGCCCTTGCGGAAAACATTACTACAGAGCTCTTGAGTGGTGCGGTAATAGTCGGCGAGGAAATTGTGCTCCTGCCCCTCGGCATCGACGGAATAGATATAGGGGATGACCTGCACATAGGTGCCAGAGAGATTCCAAGGAAATTCCGTGCGGCGAGTGCCAATGCCGAATTGGCTTTCGGATAAATTGGTCACTGCTATCCCAGCTTCGATGGCCATGCCCAAGGAGCCGTAGCAGTGGCGGGGATAGACGCTGTCACGGTACAACTCACCGGGCCCACCGCTGGCCAGCACCAAATCCTCGCAGAGCACCACCGCCAGGCCCCAATCTTGATCCCGGCGCTCTTGATCAATCACCACTGCGCCCACCGCCCGGCGCTGATCACCCTCGCCAGCGGTGATTATACGAATGGCTTCACACTTGCGCAGAAAGGGAATACCCAGGCGAATCGCCTCCTCGGCCAAAACCTTCACCATTAAGCGCGAGGTGCGTGGCCCGCAGGAGGTGGCGCGGCCTACCTCATCGTGGTCGGTTTGGTAGCGCAGTACCGCACCGTAGCGATCTTGAGGCAGGGGCAGGCCCAAATACTGCAGACCAGCCAGGGCATTGATCGAGCCTACCGCCTCGATGTAGGCCGTATCGTGATCCATGCAGCCGCCACCGCCGATGGCCGCCGCCAACTTGCGAAAATCATCACCAGAACGAGCGGTGCCGGCGGTGTGCAGGGTCTGCTTATCTGAGCCCGAGCAGGCGCTGGTGCCACCATACAGCGACATCGAACAGATAAGCACATCAAGGCCCCGGCGCTTGGCCTCTACCGCTGCTCGCAGCCCCGCTGCCCCAGAGCCAATAACCGCCATACCGCAGCGATACAGCGGCAGTTCCATACCATCAACGGCAATGGTCTCTGGACTCAGCTGGGCCGCCGGCACCGGCGGCATTTCAACCCGGGTCAAAGCGTCGAGGATATGCTGTGGGACCTGCGTACTCATAATCGAAAACCCTTGTCTTGGCTTTGGGGATGAGCTCGGTCGCCTGGGATTTGGCGCCGCGCGCATGACTGAAAGGCCTGTACCCTCAGGAGGATGTAGAGAGGGCAAGGGAGGAGCCGATAACCTTTCAACGTACGGACAAAAGTTCTACGGTGTGAGAGCTACCATGATCTGTCAGCAATCAAATCAGCTGCCGCTTTCGCCGACAGGCTGTATCCTTAGGGGCATTATGGACTACGTTCGTCTTGCCCTGGCCATCCTGCTTGCCGCAAGCCTGGGCTCCGTCGCCTGCGGCCGCAGCGACCAGCGCCGCGCCGAGCAGCTCCTCGGCGCAGACCGCCTCAGCATTGAGAACGCCCAAGGCATCGGCCTGGAGGTGAAAGGCATTCGCCAAAACAAGCGGCGCGTCATCCTCAGTGTGGACTTATATAATGAAGGATCGGCCTCCTTGCGCTTTAAGCCCCTTGAGGATCCCCAGGCCATCAGTCTGCAGGCCCTCGGCCGCCAAATCGCTCACAGCCCCGAAATCCCCGGACTCCTTGGCATATGGACCGGCTACTACGAAGGTGAGGTGGAAGTGCAGGGGCACCGCCTGCTGCTATCCCCCGGCGGCCGTATTGGCCTACGCCTGCATTTCCCTTGGCCAGATGGCGGCCTTGAACGCCACGATTACCCCTGGGAATTGCAGCTCGGCGGCCTGCGCCTAGGGGATGAGGCATCGCTACTGCCTGCGCTCAATATCAGCGGTCCGTAAACCTTGGCACCGCCGGATCCGTCTCCGGATAGGGCCAATGATTCCACCCTTCGCCTGGGCCATGGCGCTGCTAGGCTAGCTCCAATGAACGACGATGCGGTCATGAGCGTGGGCACCCTCACCTCCCGAATTAGCGCCGATTTGGAGGCCTTTGGCCCGCTCATGGTGCGGGGCGAGATCTCCCAGGGCCGGGTAGTGGCATCGGGCCACTATTACGCCACCCTCAAAGATCGCGAAGCGATTATCTCACTGGTCTGCTGGCGCTCTACCGCCACCCGCCTGGGCAACAAACTACCCAAGGAAGGGGACGAGGTGGTGGTGCGGGGCAACCTAAGCGTTTATGGCCCCCGTGGTCAATATCAACTCATTGCCACCGGCTTCCGCGCCGTTGGCGCCGGTGATCTGATGGCCCGCTTTGAAGAGCTCAAACAGCAGCTCGCCGGCGAAGGCCTCTTTGCCGAAGAACGCAAGCGGCCCCTGCCCTTCCTGCCCCAGGGCATTGGCATTGCCACCGCCTCCGGCTCTGCCGCCGAGGCCGATATCCTTGACTCCATCGGCGCCCGCTTCCCCGATATGATGGTTACCGTGCAGCCCTGCCTGGTGCAGGGCGTTGGCGCCAAGGAAAGCATTGTCGCCGCACTCCAGGCCCTGGATGCCGATCCCGATGTGGAGGTGATTATCCTCGGCCGCGGCGGCGGTAGCCTGGAAGACCTCTGGGCCTTTAATGAGGAAATGGTGGTGCGCGCCATCGCCGCCTGCCGCTGTCCAGTCATCAGCGCCGTGGGCCATGAAACCGATATTACCCTGGCCGACTTCGTCGCCGATGCCCGGGCCAAAACGCCGACGGCGGCCGGCGAAATGGTGGTGCCGGTGCAGGATGACTTGTATGCGCGCATCGACGAACTTCGCGAGGACCTTGATAACGCCATCGATCACCTCCTCGCCCAGGCGGCAGCGCAGCTTGCGGGCTTAAGCCAGCATCGCGCCCTTGCCACCCCCCGTCACCAATGGGCGGTGCGCAGCCAGCGCCTGGATGAACTCGCCGAGCGCCTGGATGAGCTTTTACCCCGCCGCCTGGAGGATGGCCGCCGGCAGTTGCACGCCCTGGCCCGCCAGGTCGCGAGCCTGCAGCCGAATCTTGCTCTACAGCAAGCGCGCCTGCCAGAATTGCAGCAACGCCTGCAGCGGGCCCTGCTGCAGCGCCAAAGGGGGGCCGAGGAACGGGCCACCGCCCTGGTGGCCCGACTCGAAGGCCTGAGCCCATTGGCGGTTATCGCCCGCGGCTATAGCGTTATCACCGCCCCTTCTGGCGAAGTCCTGCGGCGGGTCGACCAGGCACCGCTGGGCAGCAGCCTACGCGCCCGCCTTAGCGACGGCATTATTGAGGCAACGGTAACCAAGCACCAGCAGCGCCGCCTGCAAGAAGCCAGCGAACTTTATCAACCCGGCGCCGACAATGGCGACCCTAAGTCCCCCTGAGGTTCTCGTGTCCGACTCCATTCGCAATTTTCATCCGCAGATGGCCTACCGCCGCTTTGGCAAGACCGAGCAGCAGCTATCGGTGATTACCCTCGGCGGCATGCGCTTCCGCGAACTCGGCGGTGAACCCCGCGCTGAGTTATCGACGCCCCTCATCGATCAGTGCGCCGAAGTCACCCAACTTGCCCTTGATCGCGGCATTAACCACATCGAAACCGCCTATGGCTATGGCAAAAGCGAACACGCCTACGGCATGGTCCTCAATGAAGTCATGCAGGTACCGCGGGATCGCTATGTTCTCATGACTAAGGGCAAGCGCGGCACCGCCGATGATATGCGGCGCCTCGTCGATGAGCAATTGCGTGCCCTACGCACCGATCGTATCGATCTCTATGGCGTCCACGGCATCAATCTCCCCGAGCACATCAGCGAACTCTGCGCCTCCGGCGGAGCGGTGGAAGAACTGCATAAGATGGTTGACGAGGGCATTATTGGCAGCGTTGGCTTTAGCACCCATGGCCCCCTAGAGGTGATCATCGACGCCCTCGCCACCGGCATGTTTTCCTTTTTGAATGTGCATTATTATTATTTTCTCCAGCGCAATCGCGGGGCGGTGGATTATGCCGGAGCCAAGGACATTGGGGTTTTTATTATTAGCCCTAATGATAAAGGCGGCCGCCTCTTTGAACCCTCACAGCGCCTGCAAGATCTCTGCACCCCGCTTACGCCGATTCAATTTAATGCCAAATGGTGCCTGAATCACCCCCATATCTCCACCTTAAGCTTTGGCCTTACGGAGCGCGAGCACTTTGTCGAAATGGATGGCATCTTCCCCCTCAGCCTGCCCTTGAGCGCTGAAGAGCTGGCGATTAAGCAGCGCATGGATAATGCCATCCTCGCCGATCCCCTGGGCGCTTACGAGGGCTTTGAGCTGATTAATGACCCCTCCGGCATTAATATTCCGGAGGTTTTACGTCACCGCCGCATGGCCACCTGCTACGGCCAGGACGCCTTTGGTCACTACCGCTATAATATGTTTCAGGCCAAGGGCGATTGGTTTCCCGGCGAATTCGCCACCCCAGAGCGGGTTGAACAGGTGGATACCAGCCGCGCTCCCCAAGGCTTCCCCCTCAAAGACCTGCTCAACGACACCCACCAGCGCTTTTATAAATCTCAGTCGACTGATAATTAGCGTCAAAGTTCCCAGCTGCAACCCTGTTCACATAGCGGCTCAGCCCCCTGGTAGCCACTGAGATTGCGGGTGTCGAGGCAGCCGCCCTGGACATTGCGCGCCGATACGGCGGCGAAGGGGACATCGACAGCCAGTTGCCAGTCGGCGGGGCTAAACCAGGCCTGGGTGCCATTGGCGGCCTTGCGGGCGAAGGTCCAGTCCGCAGGAACGGTGGGGCTGGTGGGCCAGCGCGGGCAGAAATTGTCGATTTGGAGATTGCGCGCATTCTCTACCACCAAGGCGGCGCGTTCTTGGCGGGCCCAGGGATTCTCAGCGGAAAACTGGCCGCCACCAATGCGTTCGGCGCTTAAAGCAGGATCATCGACGCAGGGATAGCGCAGGATTACATCGCGCAGGAGAATGTCCTCCAGCATCTGACCCGGAGCAGCGGTTAGTAGGCAACGGCCATTGCTGGTGGCCAATAGCCCATTCATGCGCACATTGCGAATGGCCCCCGGGGCTCGACTGCGATCCCGGTGGCGCAGATCAATATGGATGGGCCGGGTGCACATGAGAGCCGCGCGGGTATCGCAGACCACATTGTCGACACTGACATTTTCGACAGTGGCACCGTTAAAACTATAGATACCAATGGCGCGATGGGATCCGCGCACGGTGCAATTACTCATTACCACATTGCGCATGTCCTGAAAGCTCTCATTGGCGCCTAGTTTGAGGGCAACACAGGCGGTGCGCAGGACGCAATTGGTGACCGCCACATCCTCGCAACTGCGGCCCTGGGGCTGGGTTTTTACGCAGATGGCATCATCACAGGTATC